>JAYSYI010000432.1:0-12261 GCA_043727665.1 Limnoglobus sp.
GAGATGCCCCAATCGCGGATCAGCCCCTCGCGGTCCATCGTCTCGTCTTTGCGCAAGTTCAGAATCGTCACGCGATCGCGGATGAGTTGGCGGCAATCTTTGTCGCTGGTGCAAAGGTGAACTTCGTACCCGCGTTCGGCGGCGTTGGCGGCCACGGTCGCCATCACATCGTCGGCTTCGTAACCGGGCTGCACGAGGATCGGCACTCGCAACGCTTCGAGCACCTGATGGATCAGCGGTTCTTGCGCGATCAGTTCTTCCGGAGGCGGCGTGCGGTTCGCTTTATACTGCGGGTCGATCGCTTCGCGGAAAGTCGGGTCTTTATGGTCGAACACGGCAATGAGGTAATCGGCCCCATGATCGTAGAGGTTCATGATCGCGCGACTGACGCCGAAAACGGCATTCGTCGGGCGGCCATCGGGGGCGTTCATCGCCGGTATCCCGTGGAACATCTGGAAGACCATGCCGTGCGTGTCTAGCAAGTAAACGCGCTCGGCGGTCTTTTTCGGCGGAATCGAGGCCACAGTGCCGCCACGGTAGGAGCTGCGATCCGAATCTACTAGGGGAAATTCCGATTGCAGCCGAGGACCATGCTCAATACCACCAACCGACCGCGATGTTCGATCATCCGACGCCTGAGACGTGGGTCGGGCGGAAGGTTGGGGAATCGAGCCAACGAAGACAATGGTAATGCGTATAAGTGTATGTTCACCACGGAAGGGCTGTCAAGGGCGGACCGGTCGAACTGACGGAAGTCGGGTATAATCCCATTACTCGATATTCCCCGAACGACCGACCGATTCCCCCGACGTTTCTGCTGCGTTATGGTCATTTGGGTTGACCGCATGGTTCGTGCGTTTAGACTCATGAGATAGCGATACGAGCGAAACTTCTACCGAAACACCGTTGGTCACTCACCAAATAGAGAATAGACATGGCCAAACCTTCCGGCGAAACGAGCATGCCCCTGCTCATCAGCACGATTGTATTCGTGCTAGCTACGCTTATTCTGGGCTACCTCAGTTACACATTCAACGAGAACGCCTCAGTGGCTCGCGCTTCCCAGGTGAAGGCAGAGCAGGATAAGAAGAGTGCGGAAGAACTTCTACAAAAGGAAAAAGAGAAGAGTATGCTCTACCGATTCGCGGTCGGTATCAACACGCCAGAAGACAAAGACACGCTCGCCAGTGGCGTACGCTTCCCTGCCGACTTGGCCACGAATCAAGCGGCCATCGTGGATACGATTACGAAACGAGCGAACACTGCCTTGACCGCCGAAGTGAACGCTGCCCAAGTTGGCGCGCTCAATGCCGTTCGCGTGACCGACTTCTTCAAGTGGGATGCCGCCGCCGCTGGTGGAACCGTTCAGCCCCCCGAGACGAATGTCCTTGATGCCGCCGTCAAGAAAGCTTCACAAAAAGAACTCACTGAACGCCGCGTCAAGATCGAACAAGATGGACTCGTCCAGGCGAAAATTTCGCTCCAAAAGAGCAGCGCTGCCCTCGATACCGCCGTCGCGAAGTTCACACAACTCAGCGACAAGTTCCCGAACGAAGTGAAAGCCGAAGTCAAGAAAGCCACAGAACAGTTCGAGGCGTTCAAAAACGACTTCATCGCGAAATCTGGCGAATATCGCAACGACAAAAATGCACTCACAGAAAAAAGTGAAGCCCTCACTGCAGAGGCGGTTCGAGATAAAAGCAAGATTGCGACGATGAAAAATACGATCGACACCGCACTTGCTCTTGAAGATGACCGTATCGATCCGTTCCAGTACGACAAACCGCAGTTTAAGGTGATTCGACGGACCGAAAAACTCATCGATATCGACATTGGCACCGCGTCGAACCTTCGCGTAGGCCAGACTTTCAGCATTTTCCCATCGGATACGCCCACCCGAGGCTTTCAGCCACGGATGCGGAAAGTTCGCGACGCGGAAGGCAAAGCCGTGTTCAAGGCCGTACCGAAGGGCAAAGTCGAAGTCATCGAGATCCTCGGCGCAACTCTCAGCCAGTGTCGAATCACGGAAGAAGACTCCGAAGTTCGCGATCGAATTCTTGCTGGCGACCTCGGTTATAACTCGATTTGGCGTAACGGTATCTCCGAGCATATCGTGCTGTTTGGCATCTTTGACCTCGATGGCGACGGCAAAGATGACATTCAAACGCTCGTTCGCGATCTGACCAGGGCCGGTGTAACGGTCGATGGTTATTACGATCTCGGCAAAATGGCATGGGTTGGTGAAATGACGAGCCAAACCGCCTTTGCCGTCGAAGGTTATTATCCGACCGTTAGCATTGCGGACGGTAACAAAGACGGAAAACTGAAGATCATCAACGCCATCGGAGCTGCAAAAACGAAGGCGAAGAATGAAGGCGTGCGAATCATTCGCCCTCGCGATTTCTTCCCACGCATAGGTTACAACGCGAAACTCGACATCACCGAAGATTCGATCAACCAAGCCGCAACGGGTTACATTCGCTCGGTGTCTCCAGCCGAAGGCACTGACCCCGCACCCGCTGCACCCGCCCCTGCGGCTCCCGTGCCAGAGCCGAAGAAAAACTAGTATTTCACGTGCGGTTCTCAAACGAGCGGACCTTCAGGTCCGCTCGTTTCGTTAATAGTGATTGGCGCTAACGTCTCCATCGCGATCGCGGCGAGGTAACCAGTTTGTGGTTCCCACGTTGCCAGCGACCACGTCAACGGCCTTTCCGGCAACTCGTCGAATCGAATCGCACGCGGTGGGCGGGTAGGGTCGAGTTCGACAATGCAACGATCGACGTGCTTAAGCCCTGTACCAACGGCTTTCATGAGTGCCTCTTTACACGTCCACGCACGAAAGAAGCCTTGATTGCGCTGGCTTGCGATGAGAGTGCGATACGTCTCTTTTTCTTCCAGGCCGAAGAACCGTTCGACGAGACCGTCCCTGTTTGACACTTCGCGCATTACCTCGATATCGATCCCGACGCGGCGAGTGGCGATGGCCACGAGTGCGAAGTTTCCCGAATGCGTGACGTTGAAGTGAATCGCGGAATTGCCCGCCAAAATGGGTTTGCCGTTGGCACCGATCTGGAAGCGAACTTCGTGTGGAGCGATGCACAGGTAGTCTGCGAGGATGCTACGTAGTGCGGCCCGACAGATCGCGAATTGTCGCTTCGGTTTGTCGATGCGATACCGTGCGACTCGCTCGCACTCGTCGACGGAAAGCCGTTCGCACGCCTCAGCCAATGTCAACGTACAATCTTCAAACGCGATGCCCCAGACATCGCAACCAACGAACGCAGTTGGCAGTGGAGTCGCTTTCCAGTTGTACGTGCGATATCGAACGATCATGGCTGTACTGGTTTCGGTTTCTGCGTGCGGCCCCAGAGTATTAACAGTGCCACCAAACCAACAATCGGTGCGAGGCCCGCAATCAGGAACCCCGCTTGATAATTGTGTTCCGCCTTAATCCGCGCCCCGATCGCGATTTGAAAGTAACTCGATGTCACCCAACCCACCGCCGACAAGAAGCCCATGAGCACACCGAGGTTCCGTGCCGGGAGTTCCTGGGTCAGCGAGTAATAAAACGGATGCAACCCGAGGATGCCCGCACCCGCAACCAATAACAGCGCGACGCTGGCAACATCTGAATCGACGAACGGCACGAGGCCAGCCGACGCGGTAAGGCAGGTAAATAAGGTATATCCGAGCATTCGCGAACCTTGTAAACCGTAGCGGATTGATAACGCTCGCACGAATGCGCCTGCCAATAAGCAGCCGATGTCCGCCGCGATGAAGTAACCCGATATGCAAAACTGCATCGCGCGCGGTGGAAATTCGCGGTAGTCTTGCAAGTAGAGTGGCAACCAAGCTCGCAGGAACTGCCAACTAACTGTCAGTGTCGTGACGACGATAGCCAAGGCGATCAATCGCCGGACGAATGCACCGCGATTTGGCACCGGCGTTTCATCCGTGATGGCGGTGTCGATTGGCACTGCCGAATGTAAGACGCCACGCGGGATCATCCAGAACCAGAGCGGAATCCAACAGAAGCCGACGATACCGATTGAGCAGAATGCGAATTGCCACGATAGACCGATGTTATTGACCCACATCACATAAAACGGCACGAGGATTGCGCCGATGGCGGCCCCACTTTGCAGGATACTGTTTCCGAGTGGCCGATCTTTCGCACTCAAAATGAGCCGTGCTGTAATCAGCGCACACGGCCAGTGCCCCGCTTCGAACAACCCGAGTATTGTGCGGCAAATCAGCAACCAGCGAAACACGGCGGTACCCGGTGGATCGCCTTCATTTTCGAGTAATTCTTTCACCCACGGTTCGCTTGCTGCGGATGCGGCCACGCCCATAAACGACCAGCCAGCCAGCACGATGGGGTACAAGATTCGCGGGCCGACGCGATCTGCAAGTAAGCCGAAGAGAATCGAACCGATGGCGAAAGCGTACCCGAAATAGCCTTCGAGGTAGCCATTTCGACCTTCGTCGATGAAGAAATTCTTTTTGAGGTCCGGTAGCGAAAGTGCGAGTACCTGACGGTCCATGTAATTGAGCAATGTCGCCAGGAACAAGATGCCGCAAACGTACCACTTCCACATGAATAAACTCGCACTGTGTGATGGTGAGAACCGAACAGCTTACGCATCCCAGGTGCTGCCATTCCAGTCGATCACGCGCTCGAGGAGCGACGACACGCCGTGCGCGAACGTAGCGAACAGGGCATCGCCTTTGTCGGCGGTGGCGTCGGCGGGGCTGCCGATGTGGCCGGGCTTGCTCCGGTCGGGCATCGTCCACGCGCGATATCCAGGGGCAAATCCACGGCCAAATGGCACTTCGGGCACATCGCGGATATTGCCGACCACCAAATGCGGTGCGAGGTGCAGAATCATCGACGTTTCCCACTCGCAGGCATGGCCCATCTGGTTCTGCGTCAATTCCGGCATCGCGGCCGACGGGTCTGCGGCGTCCCAGTAGGTCAGCGACAATAACAGCAGATCCTTGCGTTCGCGATGTTTCTGGCGAAGTTCGAATAACGCTTGCTGGGAAGGCCCCGTGTTGCCGCCGTGGCCATTCAAAAACACGATTCGGCGGAAGCCATGAGCCATCATGTTCTCGGCGAGATCGCGAATGAGATCGAGGTACAAACGCGGCGAAGCGGAGAGAGTGCCGGGGAAATCGAGGTGATGGTGCGAGTTGCCGAGCCACTGGAGCGGCGCGAACAGGAGTTTCCCGGCGAGCGGCGTAGTCTTGATCCGCGTGAGGATTTCGCTGAGGAGCATACTATCGGTGAACACGGGCAGGTGTCGCCCATGTTGCTCGAGTGCCGCAATCGGAAACACAATCGGCGTGTTTCGGTCGAGAGCGGACACGGCGGGCCAAGTCATTTCAGAAAGTTCCATCGGACGCCACTCTTGGGACGGATGTCAAAATGATCGAGAGTTACGGAGCATCATAAAGAATGCCGAGGCGAATCGCGAGCATCCATTTCGAGAAATCGCTACGATGCCGCAAGCAAGACGGTAACGAGTTCGTCCACCGCCTCTGGCGATACATCCCGCATCGGGAGGTTTTGTCCGACGTTCGGATAACAGCGTCCGGATGATTTCGCGTAAGCAGGGTCATAGTGGATCGCGAGCAATGACGCGACAAATGCGTGCCACTGGCCCGCGTCGATTTGTTCAATCCACGCGGTAATCGGACTCGTTCCGTGCCGGGTGCGGAGTGCGTTCAGGATGTGTTTCAGCGTCTCGCGGTCGGCTACGAAGTGCGCGTATTCCGAGAGTAGATATTGCACGCGGCCTTCGGGTGGCACGTGGATTCGGTACCCGCTGGCGGCGCGCAACACCGACCACAACTTCGGCGGTAAGTACACGTTGCCGATGCGGTTACTCTCCGATTCGACCCACACGGGTGAGGCGGGTGTGAACGTGTTCAGAGCATCTAGCAACTGCGAATCGAACCACTTTTGCGAAGGTTGCGACCCCATGTTGCCGAGTACGGAACCGCGATGATTCGCCAGTCCCTCGAGGTCAAGCACTTGCGCACCGCGTTCGGCCAATCGGTGTAAGACCTGTGTTTTGCCGGTACCGGTCGCGCCCGCGATAATGCGATAATTCAAAGTCACCGGTACAATTTCGAGTTCGCGTAGGACGTGCGTACGGTAAGTTTTATACCCGCCATTCAACACGCTGACGCGCCAGCCGATTTGCGCGAGAATGTGCGACAAGCTCGCCGAACGTTGCCCGCCGCGCCAACAATAAACGAGTGGGCGGTAGTCTTTGCCTCTATCGGCGAAATGAGAATGCAGGTGCTTACTGATGTTTGCCGAGACGAGTGCCGCCCCCAACTTGCGAGCCGGGAACGGCCCCACTTGCTGGTAAATTGTCCCGACTTCGGCTCGCTCCCCGTCGTTCAACACGGGCAAATTAATCGCGCCGGGAATGTGGTCCTCGGCATATTCGCCGGGCGAACGCACATCGATAATTGCGCTGAAAGGGCAGGGCGTACCACGGCTCCAAAATGCGTCGAGTATCTGCGGCGTGTTGGTCATCGGTTACAACGGCTTTCGCGCGAGTGCCCATACGACAATCGGGTAATCTTCTTCGTTCGCCAGCGAGTGCAGCCACTTCTTGTAGATCACCCAACGGCTACCAAAGTTCGCTTTGACGACGCTGCGATTCCCCCAAGAATCGGCAACGATGTCGTCGATCGGGAAGCCACACTCCGCGAGCAAGTGTTTCAATCCCGTGACGGTCCAACGGCTGCAATCGATGGGGAACTCGTGGATTTTCAGCAAGAACGGCGTCGTAATTAAAAAATACCCACCTGGATTCAGCATCTCATAGACGTTCTTCCCCGCACGGTATGGCCATGGTAGATGTTCGAAGACTTGCTCGGCAATGATCAGGTCGAACTTCTCAAGCAATGGGCCGTCGCAGATGTCGATCGTCGGGTAATCGAGCGAAAGATAATCGCGAAACAAGCCGGGGCGATCCCAGAAATGCCCCGAGATTTCCAGCACTTTTCGCTCGCCCGGCTGGATCTTCGCGAGAAGCTTTTCCGTCTCGACGTTCATCACCTGACGGAGCCACTGGTTGGGCGGATCGCCGGAAAAATAGAACGGCCCGACGATCCGTTTGAGCCAAGCCCAGCGCGGGCTGAGAAGCGTCCGTTCGAAGTATCGTGCCATTGTGGATGATCTCTCGGTTAGCGTACAAACCGCGTCACTGTTGTTGTCCCGTTCTTGAGTTCGAACCGATAACCATCGGCAAATGCGTCGGCGAACTCTTCTTGATGGCTGACGAGCAAGATGCACTTGAGGTGCCCGCGCAGGTTTTGCAATTCTTGAATCATCACCTGTCGCCCTTGGCGGTCGAGGCAGCCGAAGCCTTCGTCGATGATGACGCTTTCGATCGGCCGATGCTGCTTGCTCGCGTACTGCCCGATGCCGAGCGCCAGGCTGACGGCGACGCGAAATTTCTGGCTGCCAGACAAGAACATCACGTTGATCGGTGAACTGCCCGCGACCCGGTTGATCGCTTCGAGTTCGAGCGAACGATCTCCGCCAGTTGAGTCGTCCGAGCCAACGAGTTTCAAAAATAACTGCCCGCTCGAGAGTCGATCCAGCACGCCGTTCGCGCAATCGACGATCTGGCGTTCGGCGGTGCGAACGAGGTGGCGTTGCAGTCGGTCGCGGCCCAGCAGTTCGGCAAGCAGCTTGTAGCGGGTATGCTCGGCATCGGTCGACTTGGTTTGATCGCTCAGCTTCGCGCGCTGTTCGCGATGGCCTTCGAGCACCGCCAAGCTCCGTTGTTCCGCGTGCAGTTCCCGCATCGCGGTTTCGAGCCGCTTCCGCACCGCCGCGAGTTCTTCCTTCACTTGCTCTGGAGATAGCCGCGAATCTTCGGGGAACTCCGCGGCTTCATCATCGATGTTCGCGACTTCGCCGCGGATCGTATCCAGTGTGTTTCGGGCGCGTTCGAGTCGCTGAAAATTCGCTTCAGTATCCTTGCTGTACAGGCTATCGAGTTCGGTTTTCCATGCATGATGCTCGGTGAGGCCCGCTTTCTCCACAAGCAATTGCCACGCGGTGGGCAGGCCCTTCAGCGACTTCTCGATCATCTCGTCGCAATGCTTCCGCGTGACTTCTTCGGTTTGCAGTTTGCCGTTGAGGTCTGCGAGTTGCGTCGCGTGGGCTTGTGCGTCGCGGCCGTGAATATCCTCTTGCGTCTCGGTATCTTTGAGGCTCGCCTTCGTGCCTTTAATCGCGTTGACTAGCGCGAGTTCTTCGGATTGTTTCGTCGCTTGTTCTTCACGAATCGAAGCCAAGTCGACACTCGGTAAGTTCGTGCGAAGTTTATCGAGCGTGTCCCGCGTCGTGTCGAGTTTCGCGCGAATTTGTCGCCAGCTATCGGAGCGATCTTGTGCCGCTCGCACTGCCCGCTTCGCGACTTCGAGGCTTGTCAGATCCTGCCGCAGCAGCGAAAGTTCATCGCGCGCGGGGTATGTGGTCGCGAACCAATCGGTGTTTTTCGTGGTCGCCACTTTGATCTGAAACGGCTCGGGAAGCTCGGCATACGCCAACGTACAGACGGTGAGATGCCGTGCCGCATCAGTGGCCGCCTGCTTCCGGGCCGTGGTCGCCTCGGTGTATTTTTCGCGAAGGGCCTCGAGCGTTTTGTTCGATTCGGCTTCGTCGGCCAGCGTACGTTTTTCGTCGGCGGCTGCGATTGTTTGCGCTTTCGTGGCCCGCTCACGGCGGGCTTCGGCGTTCTGTAATTCGGTCTCGCGGTGGCGTTTCTCGTCGGCGAGGTGCTTTGCTGTCAGTGGTTGGCCGCACGCATTGCAGGTGGTGGTGCCGATAACGCTGTCGAAGTTTTTCAGGTGGCCGCGCGCCTGCGTTTCGAGCGCCGCCGCCGCCGCATTTTCCTCATCGGCTTTCATACGAGCCTGTTTCGCGACTTCACATTTCGCCACGATGCCGGCGTGTTTCGCCTTTGATTGCTCGCCTTCGGTCTTGATTTCGGCGGCCTTGCGTTCCCACTCGCTGCCCTTTTGTTTCGCGTTCGCCCCGGCGGAGCGTTCGTCGTGGAGTCGCTGCAATATCGGCTGGACGCGGTTCAGATCGGTTAGCCGATCCGCCTCCACCTGTGCCGCTTTCACTTCGAGCGTCGGGTCGGTCGGGTACTGTGTGAGTTCGTCCGTCAGGCGTTTGACTTCGGATTCTTGCGTCTCAGCGAGGCGCACGGTTTGCAAAATTGCGGCGAGTTCGCGTAATCGTGCAGTGAGTATCGCGAGTTTTTTTTCGTCGTCTTCGATCGTTTTGCGAAGCGTGGCGCGTTTCTTTTTTGCGATGTCGAGTTGCCGATCCGACGACGATTTATGATCGAGTGCTTGCGCGTGCTGTTTCGTTAGTCGTTCGGTTTTCTGCTTGGATTCGTGATCTTTTCCGCGATACTTCACGACGGTCTCGACGGCGGGCATCACGTCTTTGAGTTCGCGAATTCGCGTGAAATCGGCTTGCAATGTCGCCGCCTGACTCAGCAACGCCTCGGCGACACGCAACTTCTCGCGGGTGGAGGTCAAGCGGGTCTGGACTGCCGTCCATTGCCGCGCGGTGTGCTCACGCTGCAACAGCGTATCGACTTGTTCTTGCGTGCTCGCTTGCGTCGCCTCGGCTTGCTGAATCCGGTCGCGAACGAGCAAACAATCGAGGTCGCTGACCTCGGGCACGGCCGCCGCCTGATTCGACAAGACTTCGAGTTGCGCCTTGTAAACCAGCTTCTTGTCGTTGGCTTTGTCGTAGAGTTTTTGAAATCGCTCGAGGTTGACGATGCTCGCCAGCACCTCCGCGCGGCCACTCGGTTTGCTATCGAGCAGCTTCTCCGCCTTGCCTTGCAACAGCAACACTGACGATGTGAACGTGTCGTAATTCAGGCCGATTTTTTCGCGAATCCACAGGTCGAAATCGACCTTCTTGTTCGTGTCTGGCACCGCCAGCCAACCATTGTCTTCGTCGGTCGCAACCTCCTGTCGGAAGATTTGCTGCGTCCCACTTGTCGAGCCACGCGCACTGCGCTTTAAGGTTCGGCGTATCCGGTGCAGTATGCCTTCGAGCGTGAAGTCGAATTCGACCGCGAACGCAGTGGATTCCTTGTTAATCAACTCACTCGCGTTCTGACTGCCAGCGCGATGGTGGCCGAATAGTGCGTACGTGACCGCGTCGAAGATCGACGATTTCCCTGAGCCGTTGAGGCCCGAAAGCATCCAGATCGGCGCGCTCGCGAATGAAAGCGTTTGCTCGTCTTTGTAAGAAAGAAAGCCGGAGAGTTTGACGCGGTTCGGGATCATGGCATTTCGTCGATCAGTTGATTCAGGCGTTCGACAATCGCAGCTTTGTCGGCTTCGTCGTGGTTCGTCAGTTCTACCGATACATAGTCGCGAACCGTTTCCCCGAAGCTCAAATTCCGTGCCGCATCGGCAGGCACAAGCGTCGGGCTGAGCTTCGTCGTTTCGACCCAATCGCGCGCATACCAGCGCGGGTAGATGCGGTCGAGGTCGCGCAAAATCTCTTCGAGATGATCGTCGCCCGCCTTATAGCGGATATGCAAATTCACCAAATCCTCGGTCGAATCTTCCGCATCGATTCGCAATCGCGGGATGTCTTCGCTCGGGTTCATCACCGCGACTTCGTAGATCGGCGTCGATGGCATCGGCAAGATATTCCGTTCGCCGACGACGCCCTTCGCGCCGACCTCGAACAGCACGACACCCTTGATGTCGCTCGCTTCGCCGAGGTCCATTTTTTCGATGCTACCGCTATACCGCACGTTCTCGCAACCGCCGAGGAATTGTGGTTTGTGAATGTGCCCGAGTGCCACGTACGCGAACCGTTCGGACATACCTTTGTGATTCACAAGGATGTCTTCTTCTTCGGTCATCCGAAACAAATTCGGCCCGATGTTCGCGCCGAAAACGTGAACGTGTGCTGCGAGTATCGATGGCACATCGTGGCGATAATTCGCGTGCTGGCCGATCTCCGTTAGTGCATGCTCGAAAGCCAAAACCAGTAAGCGATTCTTCTCTTCGGGGCTGACGTATTTTTGGCCTTGCTCGCCCTTCAAGTACCGCGTCGATGTTGGGTAAGGCATCAGCGCGAACTGCACGTCGAAGTTTTCGCGCGGGTCGCGCAGTGTCAGAAACGTCGGGTCTGCAGCAAGGTAGAACCGCCCCGGATGGATGCGTTCGCCCGGCAACCCGAGCATCGGTGCCGCCAACGACATGGCATGGTAAAGTGTCTGGCAGAAATTCTCGTTGTCGTGGTTGCCCGTACACGTGAGGATCGTGCCGCCATTCGCCATGAACTCGGTGAACACATCCTGCCAATGGTGGATCGTCTCGCGGAGCGCATCGGCACGCGAGAGTTCGCTGAACAGATCGCCAGCGACGATCAGCACATCGACCTTTTCGCGTTTGCAATACATGGCCACGCGCTCGACCGCACGACGCAGATCGCCGGTGCGATCGATGCGCCCGAGTCGGTCGCCGAGGTGCCAGTCAGCCGTGTGCAGGATTTTCATTCGCGTTACGCCTTCACGCCCCAGACCGCCGGCGGCGCGATTGCATCGGTCGGTCGCTTGCCCGCATCGGCACGGCCACTTCCTGCAAGTCGGCTGACGATTCGGACGGACATATCGCTATCGCAGTTCAGTTGGCAACTCAAGCGAACGCCCGAAATGCCCTTCGCCGCCAGCACCGATTTCTCCGCATCGGTAATCGCGCTCGGCTCGCCCGAAACGAATTCGACGCGGCAAGTCGTGCAGCGGGCATTACCGCCACACGCATGTAACTGATCGACCTTCGCATCGTCCGTCAGCGCGAGAATCAGCCGCTTCCCCGCATCGACATCGAATTCGCCCACACCCTCAACGATAAGCTTTGGCACAGTCTACCCTCGCAAGTATCCGACAATCGTATCCCAGTCTTTCTTAAGTATTTTTGCGGTAAAACCCAAATAGAAAGTGATAGCAGCCGTAAGCAAATCTCAGGCAACAAGCTATCGCAGACGCGGCCCAAACGCGAAGTGCTACTGCAATTTTATTGGGTAAGGTAGCCAGATACACGAAATTCGCAAAGTCAGTAAATTCCTGACGATTTGACGTAAACCCGTTCTTTCAATATTCGCAATCGTGACTTACGTCGATTCTGGCGGCGAGTTTAGTCGTTCGCGGATCGCTTTTGGCAGATGATCGAGCAGATCGC
>JAYSYI010000433.1:0-4083 GCA_043727665.1 Limnoglobus sp.
ATGGCGCTCGATTACGGCGTCTTCCGCGCGACCGCATTCGACTGGGTTCTCGATGCCCCGAAGGCACTCCGGGCCGTGGCACTCATCGGCCTCGGCGTACTGCTGTTGGGCATTCTGGTTACACGGCTCGCGTTCCGTTTGACGAAGTCGTTCTCCTACCCGGCACTCGCGCTCGTTCTCGAAAAACGCTTCCCGGAAATCCTCGGCGACCGTTTGATCACCGCCGTCGAACTCGCCGATGTCGGCAAGATGAAATCGTTCGGCTACTCCGAAACGATGATCCGCCAGACGATCGACGAAGCCCGCGAACGGGTGGCGCTAGTGCCCGTGAGTTCGGTATTCAACTGGTATCGCCTCAAATGGAAGGCGGTGCTGCTCGTCGGCTTCGCCCTCGGGATTTTGCTCGCCGCGTTCATCGGTTTCTCGATCGTGACGCGACAAGTTTCCGTGAAGCGTTTCTCGGCGGAGTTCGGCGACGTGGCAGCGATCTGGGGCGAACGTAACCTGCTGCTTCGCAACACGCCGTGGCCACGGAAAGCGCACCTCGAATTCGTCGGTTTCCCGAACAGCGAAATGCGGATCGGCAAAGATGCCGCATCGCCGAAAGTCCGCACGCGGGCCTACAAGTGGGTGACGGTCGACCGAACCGCCATCCACGGTTGGCGACCGCTCGGCTGGTCGGACCTCAACGCGAAATGGCTCGGGTTCACACCGGTTGCCATCACGCCCGCCATTGTCGGTAACGACGGCAAACCGCTCCCTGTTGATGCCCAGAATTGGGACGCCGACCGCATCGAAGCGCTGGCCGCGAATACGGATAGCGTTCGTATGGTGTTCGAGAAACTCGAACTGCTCGTGACGAACCCGAAATATAGCCGAATGCTGCGGAAACTGGACATCCCGGAGGCGGTCAGCCTGTCGTACAACGGCATCAAAACCGGGGGCCGCGTGAACTTGAACCGCGAAGCGAACAACGAGTTCGTCGGCGAAATTTCGGGGTTGAAAGAGTCGATCCGGTTCGCGGTCCGCGCTGCGGATTTCGCTTCGATGCCGAAGGTCGTCACGCTCGTGCCGCCACCGATGTTCGCTAAACTCACCCGCACCGAACTCCAGCCCGCGTACCTGTACCATGCCCCGCCAATTCGCGAAGCGAGTGCCGACCCGAAAGCCCCACGCCAAAACTTCGCCGACCTCAAAGGACTGCGCCAACTCATCGGTGACAAGGATCTGTCACTGACGGGTGACAAGTCGGTGTTCTCGATCATCCAGGGCACCGAGTTCGAACTCAAAGGGCAATCCGACAAGGCACTCCAGAAGGTGCTCGTCCGTCCGAAGATCGGCAAGATTCCGGGACTCGCAGCCGGTTCGGTGGAAGCACTCGAATTGAAACCCGAAGGCGATACGCGCGATCGTTTCTCGATTGCGTTCCGCGATGCCAACCGACCGTTACAAACGATCGAATTCGAGATCGTGCTCGTCGATGACGATGGGGTGACCTCGACGCGATCGATCCTCGTGACGGTAACCGAAGATCAACCGCCACAAGTCGAGTTAGCGGTCGATGTGCTTCGAAAACAAGGTAATACGTATCTGGTGACGCCCATTGCCCGCATTCCGTTCGTTACGGAAAGCAAAGTCAAGGACGATGCGGCACTCAGCCAAGTGGTGTTCGCGTATAACTACGCGCAACAAGATGCACAAGTCGTGACCGAAGTGAAAGCGAACGCGCTCGCCGGGATCTGGGCGGGTGCCCCGCTATCGCCGACGATCGCCGCCGCGCTAGTGCCGTTGACGAGTGCCACGTTCACGATGGCGATGTTCGCCGATAATAGCGGGCAACGCATGACGGGTTCGTTCCCCGTGACGCGGTTCCAGGAAGATTTCGCGAAGCTGAACGCGAACACGAAGGAAAGCCTCTTGCAACAACTCGCGAAGCCCGCCGACCCGGACAAATCGCAAGTGGTTCGCGAGGTTCGCTTCCCGAATCAGGAACTCGATGCGTTCGATCTCAAGATCGCGATCCCGGGTCTGCTCGAGCGCGACGCCAACAAACTGCAACCGCGTTACAAGCTCGAAGTGAACCTGCTGGCGACCGATGCGAACTTCGAGACGGGGCCAAAGACGGGGCAAAGTTTGGAGCCGATCCGCTTGCTCGTGATCTCCGAAGCGGAGCTACTTGCGGAGATGTCCAAGGACGAAGAAACGCAGGCTTCGAAGCTGGATGATGTGCTCAAGAAACTCCGCGACGCGCAGACGAAACTGAGTCAGACGAGCGAACGCCTGCTCAGCCCGAACCCGGCTGCGGAAGTCATTACTAACGCGGCGGTGCGTTCGCAAGATGTCGCGCAGGACATTGGCAAAGCCCACGACATGACGAACGGGATTCTTACCGAATTTCGGCGGCTCGAACGCGAGGCGACGTACAACGACATTCGTGAAGAAACCCTGAAAGGCTACCGCAGCAAGATCGCCGACCTGACGACGATAGCCGAAAAACTATTCCCGCAATCGGAAGCATCGCACGCACAAGTGCAGACGGCCCTCGTCGAAGGGCGACGGCCCGAAGAGCCTCTCATTGAAGCCGATAAGCGAGATCTCGCCGAGGTGATTCGTGCAGTTTCGGACATTCGCGAAAAGCTCGGCGAAGCGATCAGCCTGAGCAATATCCGTAACGCACTGGACAAATTGCGCAAGAAGCAACTCGCGGTCGGGGCATCGTTGTCGAGCTTCCGCCGCGAAATTCTCGACCGACTCTATCTCCCGGAAATCGCCACGATCCCGCTCGTCGAATTGGCACAGGGCGAGAAGAAAAAGCTCAGCCACGCGATCAACTGGAAGGCGTATACGGGCGGCGCACTCGTCGTGAAATGCGATGGTCCGAAGAACGGCGAACTGACCTTCCCGAAAGAAATTCCGCTACCTGAAGACAAAGAAACCGTCGATTACGAACTCGCCGCCGGAACGAAGCCTGGCGAGTACACGATCCGCCTGGTGCCTTCCGCAGGCACACCAATCGAAGTCAAAATTCGCGTGAAGTGAACGTGGCAATAGTCTGGTTGCCAGGTACTACGAACCTGTCACTGCCGGGCAGGTTTTTCCTTGGCCATTTCTACGAGTTGGGTCTTTACACCGTCCGCCAGTTTCTTCTCGACCGTCTGGCCGGGCTTGCGGAACATCGCGTTGCTGTCCGCGTTGGCGTGAATGGCCGCACCGTCCAGCGAGACACCGGCGAACAGCCCGCGACTTCGCGAATACGACAGGATCTCGGCTTCGAGCTTGCCATCCGTCGCCGCCGCGGCCATCCGTCCGACCGGCCCCGCCGCTACGGCTGCATCCGCCCCAAGAGTCACTTTGCCTTTACCCTCTAATAGCCGGTCCAGACTCTTGCGGTTGCGGAACACGAGCACAACATCCGTCGAGACAACCCCCACTTGGAAGCCGACGCTCGCACCGCCCAGATCGACGAACACCGGGTCGCCCCAAGCGCCGTCCTTCTCTTTCGCCATGACGAAACCATGGCCGCCACGCCCGCCGATGATTAAGCCCGCTTTGATGACGCGTGGAATAATCGCCACGCCTTGCGCGTCGGCGAGTAACGCAGCCGGGATTCCTTTCAGCGGAATCTTGTTCAACTCGTCGAGCACCTCCGCCGCGTGTTCGAGCGTTTTCTCGTTGCTTGGTGGTAAGGCCGACACGGGGGCGGAAATCAGAGCGAGTGTGAAACCGACAAGCAGATAGGGTCGCATAGGGAATTCCTTTTCGTTTCGGGCGGTATGCCCGGCTACGAAAATACATGCAATCGCGGTGCCGTACTCATGGACCCGGCATCCAAAAAACGCAAACGGGGAAGCATTCAATGCTTCCCCGTGCGAGATACTACTAAAGCGTTTAGCGGAGGGGCAGGGATTCGAACACCCAGTGAAATCCCCTCAAATACTACAGTTTACGACCAACGTGGCGCAGAATCCGGCGCACTCGTAGTAAACGACCCCGATTTGTCATTGCTCCTGCAAGCGTGGGCAACGTTATCTCAACCAATCAAAGCAGGGATCCTCGCGATGGTTCGGGCATCGGGCGAATGAG
>JAYSYI010000434.1:0-4074 GCA_043727665.1 Limnoglobus sp.
TCGTCGGGTAATGTCGTGTCGTTGGCGGTGCCGACACCGAGAAGCGCGGAGGCTCGAACCGACGATTCCGCATCGTGAAGCAACGGTTGCAGTTCCAAATGGAGTTTCATGCCTGGTCGGGCGGCGATTTTCGCGGCCGCCACGCGAACTGTGTTCGTAGAACCGAGGCCCGATTTCACTACGCCACGTACTTGTTCGACGATTGCGGGGTCGGTGCATCTGAGGAATTCCTGTGCCAGGTTCAACACCGCAACTTGCCCCGATTCGCTGTCGTTTTCGTAAGTGGCAAGGATGCTCGTCGCGCATTCGGCTCGTAGCGGATCGATTGCGGGGAGAGTTGCGAACGAAGTCTGAATCGCTTCGCCGATTGCCGTGCAGATTGCCGCATCGCCGGTGTTGAGGTTGCGAAACAAGCGATTCCGCCCAACATCGCCCGAGGTGAACAACTGCGTAGCAAGGGCGATACGTTCTTCATGCGTCGTCGCGCCGCTCATGCGATGCTCGGTGTATCGGGCACGAAGTTCGGAATACTGCAACGCACCGTAAACGGTGATGGCCGCCACGACCGCCAGCCCGATGCCTGCTATCCGCTTCCGAAGGATCGCCATGTGCTTGCTCCCGAGAGTGTCTCGGGCAACAGAGTAACCCGTTGCCGATTCATCGGGCAAGCTCAACTGGGAATCGAGTAGCAACCGAAATGATCGATCCTAATCCGGCGCTTTGCGAACGAGAAAACGATGGACGCGTGTAGTGCCATCTTTGAGGTAGAGTCCGATGCCGCCACTCAGTGTGGTGGGATCGCCAAACATCGTTGGCACTTCTGTTGCGATTGTATCGACGTCGATTTTTGGCATTTGCACGCCATCAATGCTCGCCTTACAACTCGTGGAGTCGATCGCAACGCGAATCGTGCGCGTTTTGAAGCCGCGTGTCGGTTCGCCCATCGGTAGTGGTTTCAAACCGTCGCGGAAAATGTTTTCTTTGCCTGGCCACGATTCTCGATTCGATTCCCAGTGTTGAACGAATCGAATCGTACCGACGCACGAGGGTTGAGGGAGAAGCCACTCGCGATAATCCGCCGTGATCGCTTGCGAATGCCAGATGGCATCTTTACACTCCCGTCGAATCGCGACGGCAACGCCCGACGAGTTTACGCCCGAGTCGTCGGTTTGTTGAATCTCCGCATCGATCTGCCAACGGCCTTCCGGCAGTCCCGGCAGCAACTCGACGAGGCAATAACGATTCGACTCAATGCGGAAGCCATCGCCTTCTGTGAAAAGGGCTTTGCCAACATTCGGAATGAGGATGCGGTAATGCGGAAGTTTCTGATCCTCGACCAGTGTAACGGTTTTACCGTCACGTAAATCGCAGTATCTGCGACTGACAAAGTCGGGGTCGAAGTCGGTTTTGACAGTCGGAAAGGAATCGACCAATCGCTGCGGTGGTTTTTCCACCGCGACGTGGTAGGTCACCAGATTCAAGCAAGCCCAAGTCACTATCGCGATCACTACTATCGACGCGATCACTAATCCGATTCGTGCTTTCTTCGAGGCGTTCTGGAGTGCATCGGTTAACTCTTTCGCGGATCGAAACCGTTCGCTCGGTTGCAAGCGAAGGCATCGATCGATCACGCGACCGAGCGACGTGTTACCGGCCGACGCATAAGGTGTCGAATAGCCGTTGGGGAAAGGGTTGCGACCGGTGAGCAGTTCGTAGCCGACAACGCCAATTGACCAGACATCCGAAGCAGCGGTAACGATACCGTAGGTGGAGTCGCGATGTTCGGGTGCCATATACTTCGGCGTGCCCGGATGGTTTCCTTCGTTGGTCAACGCCTGAATTTCCGGATTCGTATCGGCTTGCGCTTTGGTTGTGGCCGAATCCAGTTCCAACGGGTCGCGTGTCGCCCACTTGGCCAGTCCGAAGTCGGCGATGAACGGGTCGTTCATTTCCGATAGAAGAATGTTGTTCGGCTTGATGTCGCGATGAAGGATGTCATTTGCGTGCGCGTGGGCGACGGCCAGCGAAATTTTTCGCAAAAGTTCGACAATCGCATTCGGGTTTTTGTTCGAGAACCGCGTGTGATGTTGTGCGAGCGTTCCACCTTCGATGTATTTCATCACGAGATAAGGTTGATCGAGATGGACCCCCGAATCGTAGACGGGCACGATGTTGGGGTGGTCGAGATGTCCAATCACTCGCCGCTCCCGCAAGAAGCGTTCGACCAAACGGGCATCGTCGTATTGCGGAAGAATCCGCTTGATGGCCACTAAGCGGTGCAGATCGGTATCCCAGCCGAGATAAACAACGCCCATCCCACCGCTACCGAGTTCTTTGCGAATGATATAGCGGCCGATCATCGCGGGAAATGTCGATTGGCTAATAGCCACAGGGCCAGGCATCATTCCGAAAAGGTTCTCACTCGCGGTGATGAGTCGAATCTCTTCCGCGAGTTGCGCTTCGAGTTCTTTGTCGTCGGGACAGAGCGTTTTCGCATCGACAAATTTGCCGCTCGCGCGTAGCTCATCCCACTTAAGGATCAGTTCGCTGAGGCGGTTCATGTTATCTCCGTGAACGATTAGAGCTAGAAAAGGCGTATTTCCCCCTAGCTCGCTCATCTCAGAATGGATTTTTATTTTCGTACTGCTTCATGAACTTTGACTTGGCTTCGAGCCATTTCCGGGTCAACGTTCTCAACGGCAAATTCAGGTGCTGCGCCGCGTCAACTTGGGACATGCCGTGGTAATGAAGCAAGTCGAATAGTAGCCGATCAAATTCCGGTAACTGTGCGATTCGGTCGTGAACTTCGCGCCAAGTGGCTAACATCGCGGGGTCTTCGGATTCGAAATCCGAATCGTGAAGTTCCGAGTGACTGCCGTCATCTGAGATGGGAATGAGTGGAGTTCGAATCATCGACAGTAACTCCCAACGGATATGCCTCGCGGCCAACCGCAAAAAATCGGGGGTGCTGTTGAGTGGGAGTTTCCGGAGCGCTTTCAGCAGCCGAATCTGGCCTTGCTGTAAGAGATCGTTTGCCTCGATACGCGTTCTTGCCTTAGGAAATTGCTGAAGCATCGCTTTGGCGATGAGGAATAGCTGCGATTGACATCGCTCGAAAATCAAATTCTCGACGAAATGATCGCCTAGGCGATACTGTTCGAGAAGACCAGTAATACACGATCCGGTGTCAGTTTCGATCATGGGAGTGTCGAATTTGGGTGGATGGCGTCGTTTTACTTACTTTAGCTGAAGTAATTACCTCCGACAACTCAATTCGTTGGTGAAAACACGATTTCATCCAGCAAGTCCATTTTTTCAATGGCTTGTTTTCGCACTGTCTTGCGGGTGCTTACTGAATCTTCAGCGACTGCACCCAGTTTGCGTCGGAGCGGATGTCGGCTTCGGACATGCCGCCGGAACGGTGGATTTCGGCTTTCGCCATGCGGCCGCTCGTCATGTCGAGCGCCATCACTTCGATTCGCCCGTTCGCGCCGACGCCGCAACGCACTTGCACGGGCGCACCTTTGGCCATGCCTTCCGTAAGGCCGTCGATCCAGCATTCGCCGACGGGAATGCACGCCGCCGACTGGTTCGCTTCGCCTTGCAAAATCCGCACGCGCACGCGAGTCTGGCCGTCCTTTGCGGTGAAGTAAACGCGGTTCGACGCGGCAGGCAGTTGCGTGTTTTTCGGGATGAGCTTGTTGTTGATTCTCTCCAATCCCTGACGTACTTCGACGCCGAGACTGTGCGCGTTGACGCTGATTTCGACAATGTCGTTCAGGCCCGCTTGCGGGTTCGATGGCGACGCCTTCGCGGCCACGATGCCCGCATGGGCGGCCGCCCCGCGTGCCACGATCTCGCTCACGGCCAACGACCGATCCGGTTCTTTCCCGGTGAGTTCTCGCAACATTCGCCCCGTCATCGGCATGTGCGTCGAGCCGCCGACCATCAGCACCTTATCGACGCGGTCCCACGTTAGCCCTGCTTGCGTCAGCACGGTTTGCGTCGTCAGTTTCGTGCGAATCAGCAAGTCCCGTGTCAGGCTTTCGAACTGTTCCCTCGTGACAGGCACCG
>JAYSYI010000435.1:0-4071 GCA_043727665.1 Limnoglobus sp.
ACGTTCCAGTGCCCATCGACCCCAAATGCGGATCGGTTGAACTCCACTCCGGCGGGTGTTGTCCCAGGCATCCCCTCCTACCAGGCGGCGTGCAGTGACTACGCACCGACCAGCGGCGTGCTCGGCAGCTTGTGGGACATTATTTTCACGCCAGGAACTGCGGGCGGCGACCGTCACGGCGTCATTCGTGCCAACATCAAACATGGGCTACTGGCGATTTCCGATGGCACTTCCAACACGATCATGCTGTCTGAAAATGCCAGCCGAAACGATATTTACCGCAACGGCCAGCGAATCGCTTCTAGCCCGACCCCAAACCTCGGTGGTGGTTGGGGCGACGCGTTCAACGGCGAGAACTGGTACGGCGGCAGCCTTCAAGATGGCACTGGTTCGGGGCCTTGCGTGATTAACTGTAGCAACGAATATGGCAAGGGCATGTACAGTTTCCACACGGGCGGGGCGAACGTCGGCCTGGCGGACGGTTCCGTTCGGTTCCTCACGAAGAGCACTGACCCCAAAACCGTTGCGTTCTTCATCACCGCGGCCAAGGGCGATATCGTTACGGAATAGGTAAAACTCGGTCGTGAACTCCTCCCAAGTCTCACTCGAGATCGAACGATATGGCTGCGATTTCGCCCGTTTACCTTGCCGTACGCCGACTGTTGGCAGGGGTTTTGATGGCCAGCATGGCACTTCTGCTTTCTTCCTGCGGTGGCGGGCGGAAGTCGTGCTATCCCGTAACGGGCACGATTACCGTCGACGGCAAGCCCGCCGTCGATTGCATGATCTTGTTTTACTCGAACGACCCGGCCGACCACAATGGGCCGAACCGCGTACTCCCAACGGCGATGACCGACGAAAACGGCAAGTTCAAGCTGTCGACGTTCGAAAGCGGCGATGGCGCACCTGCCGGAGATTACGCGATTACGTTCACGTGGCGAGAGCGATCCGGGCTGCTGAAAAGCCAATTCGATGGCCCCGACCGACTGAAAGGTAAGTACGCAACGAAAGAATTATCGGCAAAGACGGTTACGATCGAGAAGAAGCCGCAAGACTTGCCGACATTCGAGTTGAAAACGAAGTGAACACTCTTACAGTCTTAGAACGATGTGATTTTTCGATTTTGCTATTGCGTCTCGCAATGATTGTGAATCAAGTAGTAACATCCGATGACTCTACATCGGATCCATGTTTTCTATTTTTGAGGTTTTTATGACTCTTCATTCTTCTCAGAGAACGCGAAATGCGTTCACGCTCATCGAATTACTGGTGGTGATCGCGATCATCGCGATCCTCATCGGCCTGTTGCTTCCTGCCGTGCAAAAAGTTCGGGAAGCGGCGGCCCGTACGCAATGTACGAACAACCTTAAACAGATTTCGCTGTCGTGCCACAGCTATCAGGATGTTCGCGGTCAGTTGCCCGAAAGCTATTTGGAAATTGGCGGCCAGCCTCGTGGCACCGCGTTTTTCCTGCTGTTGCCGTACTTCGAGCAAAACGCGATCTGGAACTCTTCGACGGCGGGTCCATATTTGCCAGGGGTGAACGACTTTATTTCCCACGTACCCACGACAGGAACGCGGTTCCAAGCCCCCGCCGCCCGCCCGATCAAAGTCTTCCTGTGCCCTTCGGACAGCAGTGGCGCGGATAATGGCCTGTGGCCGATCTTTGGCGACCCGAACGAAGATGGCAACTGGTCGTTCAGCAATTACGGCTTGAATTTCCAGGTGTTCGGCAACCCCTCCAAAGGGGACACGTCATCCTACGCGAATCTTTTCGGCAACTTGAACTTGAACAACATCAAAGACGGCACCTCGAACACGATTTTCTTTGCCGAAAAGTTTCGGCGATGTAAACCGAGTGGAGCCGAATATGCTTCGCTCTGGGGTCACGGCGGTTGGAACATGCCTTACATGCCACACTTCGCTTACGGTAACGAAAACGGCACGGTCGGCTTTTCTCAACGCACGGGTATCGTCGGAGTAGTGGGTGCTAACTCCAAATTCCAAGTCATTCCACAAAACTCGACGGCATGTAACCCCATGATGACGCAAGCCGTCCATGTCGGCGTGATTCTCGCAGGGTTGGGCGATGGGAGCATCCGTACCGTGAGCGCCGGTGTGAGCGGAAACACATGGTGGGCCGCAACGACGCCTAATGGTGGCGATTTAGCCGGAAGTGACTGGTAACATGCGACACTGCACCCGTCAGGATTGTCTTGCGGGTGTATTTTTCAATCAATACGAGGCGTACTCGAATGCGACGTATCACAACATTGGTTTTAATGCCCATGCTTATCGTTTGTATCATCGGCTGTGGTGGCGGAAATAATGCGAGCAGTAACGACACGGGACCGCCGATCGAGATGAATTCGAAAGGCCCAGGATCGATGAAAGCACCCGATCAAGGTGGAGGTGCGGGCGTACCTGGGAAAATGACGAAAGAAAAACCGTAACCATTCGGCAGAAACGACGGAACGCCTGCACTTCCGATGCGTTCCCGACATTCGAATTGAAAACGAAATAGTACTTTCAACGGTCCCATGCCTGTCGTCGTAGCCCGAAATCGACCGCGTTTCTTTCTGAAACTGCGATGCGGCGATACCGACGCCGATAATCGCGGTCGTCTGCGGATCGGCCCGACGAGATTTCGGCGACCGCCGTTCGGTTGTCACAACCGCCTCGCACGCAATTCCACTCTTGTCTTGCTCTCATCCGCGAATCCGTAACATGATCGGTACCTACTTCCAGAGGATCGAGCAATGTCGCAGGCAGTCGTCGGCGTGAAGAATCGTCAGCTTTTTATTAACGGTCTGTGGTGCGATGCCTCGACGGGGAAGACGCTCGCCGTCATCAACCCGGCTACCGAGGGCAGCATCGCTGATGTCGCATTCGGCAGCCGCGACGATTGTCGCAAAGCCATCGCCGCCGCTTCTGCCGCATTCCCGGCATGGATGAAAACGACCGCCTACGACCGCGCGAAGATCCTCAAAAAGACCGCCGACCTGATGCGCGAACGCGCCGATACCCTCGCCCGCACCTTGACGATGGAACAAGGCAAGCCGGTACCTGAAGCGAAGGCGGAAGTCTTGCACTCCGCCGACACGTTCGAATGGTTCGCCGAAGAAGGCAAACGCGCGTACGGGCAGGTGATTCCCAACAGCGCCCCCGGCAAACGCCACCTCACGATCAAGCACCCCGTTGGGGTTGTCGGTGCCATCGGCCCATGGAACTTCCCGATTACGCTGCAAGCCCGCAAGATCGCCCCTGCGCTCGCGGCCGGTTGCACGATCGTCTGCAAGCCCGCCAGCCAGACGCCGCTCTCGCTGATCGGTGTGTTCGAGTGCCTCATCGACGCCGGCCTCCCAGCGGGCGTGGCGAACCTGATTATGGGGTCCGCATCGGAGATTTCGGACGAATTCATGTCGAACCCGGCGGTGCGCAAGATCAGCTTCACCGGTTCGACCGAAGTCGGTAAACACCTGATGCGGCAGGCTGCCGATCAGGTCAAACGGCTCAGCCTAGAACTCGGTGGGCACGCGCCGTTTATCGTCTTCCCCGATGCCGATCCGGAAGTCGTGGCCAAGGCCGCCGTGCTCGGCAAGTTCCGCAACAACGGGCAAGTGTGCATCAGCCCCAGCCGCTTTTTCGTTCACCAGGACATCAAGAAGCGATTCACGGAAGTGGCCGTCGAAGAGGCCCGCAAGCTCAAGCTCGGTAACGGCCTCGACGATGGCGTCGTCGTCGGCCCGATGTTCGAAAAGAAGGCGATGGACAACACGCTGACGCTCATCGGCGATGCCACCGCGAAGGGGGCGAAGTGTCTCACCGGCGGCAAGCGTTCGACCGAGTTCGACAAAGGATATTTCTTCGAGCCAACGATCTTGAACGGACTGTCCGACGATGCCAACTTGCTGACCGACGAGCCATTCGCGCCCGTGATGCCAATCCTCGATTTCAGCAAAATGGACGAAGTGATCGCCGCCGCGAACCGCACCAAATACGGCCTCGCCGCCTACGTGTTCACAAACGATTTGTCCGTCGCGTTCAAGATGGCCGAAGGGCTAGAAGCGG
>JAYSYI010000436.1:0-4064 GCA_043727665.1 Limnoglobus sp.
AGGCAGACACCATCCGAACAAATTCCGCGACGCGGTGCAACAACAAAATTCAGATCTGCACC
Source organism: Limnoglobus sp. (assembly GCA_043727665.1). GTDB lineage: Bacteria > Planctomycetota > Planctomycetia > Gemmatales > Gemmataceae > Limnoglobus. Next base: position 63 of record JAYSYI010000436.1, read on the forward strand.
CGTTTGTTGTAGATCCACCATTCGGCCATCAGCACAACGAGTCCAGCTAACACCGCGAGTTTCCAAAGGTCTCGCGGTTGCTTTCGCGGTTTATCTGCGACGATGGTTTGTGCGCCGATTTTGACTTCGTTAATCGGGGCGAGGTCGCTTTCGTCGTGGGTACCTTGCGGGAAGAGATTGACGGCGAAGCGGTGGGTGGCGTTGTCGCCGTTGCCGTCGGTCCACGTGGCGGTGTAGATGCCGATTTCGGAGGTGTCGGTGAAGGCGAAATCGGGGCGGCTGCCACGTTCGAATGGCTTTCGCGAGCCGCTCGGTTTCTGCACGACAATCTGTTTTACGCCGCCAGGGTGAAGCACTTTCTCCTGACCGGGCAGCGTCGGATCTTCGTGCCCCGCATCGCGGACGTTGCCGAGATTCAAGACGATGTTGCGCAGGAACAACACGAAACTCGGTTCCAGTGGCCAGCGTGTGTTCCACTTTTCGTCGGCGGTTAAAATCGCGAAACAGAGGACGAGATCGGTAAACGAACGCCGTGGAATCCCCGCGAGTAAGACGTGCCCGTTCGCGGCTTCCATCAGTTTCAGCGTGCCGCCAGGCAACTCCGGCAAGCGGAACGATTCGTCGATGCCGATGTCGTACAGGCCGCGCAGATTTTGCATGATCGGGTGACGATCCAGCGCGCCTTGCACGCTCGGAAATTTCACGGGGCGAACGCTGCGGGCATCGGTGCCGGTGGGCAGGAACGGCGGCGGGGGGTAGCCGATGAACAGCGTGTTCGCGCTCGGCATCCGGTCTTCGTTGTCGGGGCCGCAGCGGTCGAAAATCACCAGATCCCATTTGCCATCGCGGGCCGGTGCCAGATACAGTTTCGCATCGGCTAACACGCTCGGTAGCAGATACGTGACGTTCGCAATTTTCTTCTGCGCGGGGCTATCGAGCACCGCGCGTAACAGGAAATTGTTGTCTGGCGAAACGACGAGAATCTTCGCTTTGCGAACGATGCCGAGGACGGCCCACGCCTCATCGTCGAGCGGGAAAATGTCGTTCGCCGCTTCGAGCGTCGCGTGCAAAATCAGATCGCTGCCTTCGGGCACATCGGGCAAGTAGAAATAAACGGTCTTGCCGCGTGCCGCCTGTTCGGCCTTGGAATTCAGGCGTAATGTGCGCGAATAACTTTTGCGTAGCTCGCCATCGCCGTCGAGAAGTTCCAGTCGCACCTTCAATTTGTCGGCCACGACCGCGCGATAATTCCGCACGGTGACCGCCACAGTTAGTTTCGTGGTGTCGTCGGCGTCGCGGTCGTTCACGCTCAGCGTCGGGTCGTCGGGGGCGTTCTCCGCATCATCGGGCGGGGCCTTCTGCCAGCCACGATCGATGTCGATTCGCGCGATCGCCAGGTTGTTCGCGGTACCCGTCGGGTTGGCCCCCGGCGGCGTGTGGTAGTTCAAATTGAGGTTCGCCAACGCGAAATCGGGTGAAGGAAATTTGCCGTCCGAATAGAGGTGAACGTCGGCCGAGATGCCTTCGATGGGTACGTACGTCCGTTCCTTGCCGGGTTCGGGGTTCGCCGGTGCGGTCGCCTCGTTCTCGCTCGATTTCTCGGGGTTTGCCAGACTCGCAGCGAGGCCGAGCGCTTCGTCGATTCGCGTCGGTTTGCGCGTCGGTTGTATCTGCGCGACGGCGGCCTTCAACGCGCCGCGGTCATTCGTGTACGACTGCAAAATCTCTGCCGTGCTGTTGAAGGCGATCACCATGCCGAAATCGCCATCGGTTGCCGCTTCGATCTCGCTCGTCGCTTGCAGTTTCGCCCACCCGAGACGGTCCGGCGCGGTATCGGTCGCAGACATACTCGCCGAGTTATCGACGAGCAAAATGTAGTAACGCCCACCCGTCACCGACCCATGCAACCGCGGCCCGAGTGCGGCGTAAATTAGCGCGAACGCACCGAGAAGTTGCAGCAGCAACAACACGTTCCGCCGCAGCCATTGCATGAGGCGGTTGACGTGCAGATCTTCGATGCTCTTTTTCCACAAATACGTCGACGACACCGAAATCGGCTTGCGGCGAAGCCTGAGAAAGTAAAGCAAGACGATGAGCGGTGGCACGCAGAACAGCACCATTGCGGCGGGGAGCGTGACCGCGACGTGGTGGCTGACGCCGAACCGCGATTCGAGCCAGCCGTTGACTTCGACTTCGTATCCGGCGAGGTCGGCAGCGAAAATCGCCACCCCCGGCATCGCGAAAAGGATCAAGCCAACGACGGCAATGGTAAACAGCGAGCGCATAAGCGAGTTTCCTGCAATGAGCAAACGTCAGTATACCCGTCTCGCACATTGGCGTCGGCGATCGTAAGATAGTTTCTGTATCGAAAGCGCTCACCAGTTCCGGGACTGCGCGGTATGAACAGGCGGAAGTACATCTTCCCGAACGTCATCGAACTGAACCTTGCGGCCAGTCGATCGTTCGGCGTCAATATTTACCTCATTGATGGCGGGACCGAATACCTGCTCATCGATGTCGGCTTGAACGACACGCTCGGCGAGTTGATCGATCTCATTCGCGAGATGGATTTTCCGCTGTCGAAGTGCAAGATGGTGATCGCGTCGCACGCCGACGCGGACCACGTGCAGGCATTATCCGCAGCGCGCGAACGGTTGAAAACCAAGTCGGCCGCGCACGCCCGCGCTGCCACGGCGCTCGAGTCGGGCGATGTCATTGAAACTTACGCCTGCATTTCCGCGCAGAACTTCAGCATCCCGATGCCGCCGTGCAAAATCGACCTGAAACTAAAGGACGGCGACACGATCAAAGTCGGCACTCAGAAGTTGGAAGTCTGGCACACGCCGGGCCACACGCCGGGCCAACTGAGCTTCAAGATGGGGAACTTGCTCTTTAGCGGCGACAATATCTATCAGGATTCCTGCGTCGGCGTGATCGACGCGCACCATGGCTCCAATCTGCCCGATTACATCAAGTCCTTGCAACGCATTCTGCACGACGATTCGGAGTTCCTGCTCCCGAGTCACGGGCCGATGTTCCGCCGTAACCCCTCCATCATCCAGAAGGCCATCGACCGCCTCACGCAGTATCAGTACCTCGCCGACTTCGGCACCTGCGCCGTCAGTTGGCCTTTGCAAGAAGAATGGGAAAAAGCGATCAACGAAGGCCGCATGCCCGATTTGACGTAAACCTCGCTCTCGTCATATCGTCGCAAACTTATTGACTTCGGAAATTCGTGTGGGATCGCTCATAATCACAATCGGTCGAGTGGACTGACGATGCCACTAGCTCTGCGCTGCAACACGTGCGTATAGATCATCGTCGTGTTTACGTCGGAGTGTCCAAGCAGTTCTTGCACCGTGCGAATGTCCGCGCCGCCCTCCAACAGGTGCGTCGCGAAGCTGTGCCGAAACGTGTGGCAACTCACTTTCTTCGTAAATCCACACGCTGTCACGGCCTTCTTGACTTCCTTTTGCAACGTGTTTTCGTGCAAATGATTTCGCATCCACACGCTCTCCGCACCATCAACCACCTCCTGATCTTCGCGCAGATTCTCGCTCAGCCGCGCGCTCGCAAACAGATACTGCCAGCCCAATTCCCGCGCCGCCCCCGGCCACTTCGCCGCACAGGCAGACGGCAACCATACTTGGCCATATCCCTCCGCTAAATCGCGCAGGTGCAATGCTTTACGATCCGCAACCACGCCCCGCAATCGCTCTTCCAGCCGTCTCGGCAACGGCACCACCCGACCCTTTTCGCCATTGCCATCGCGTACCAAAATCTGATGCCGATCGAAATCCAAATCCTTCACCCGCAACCGGCAACACTCGAGAATCCGCAGCCCCGACCCATACAGCAACTCCACCAGCAGCCGATGAATGCCCGTCATTCTGTCTAAAATAGCCCGCACTTCGTCGACGCTCAGCACCACCGGCAACCGCTCCGGCGACTTCGCACGCACCGCATCGACCTTCGACAGTTCGATCTCCAGTACCTGCCGAT
>JAYSYI010000437.1:0-4055 GCA_043727665.1 Limnoglobus sp.
TCTTCCGGCCCGTAGACATGGCTGGTGCGAACGATCAGATGCTGTTCCGGCAACGCGGCCCGAATCGCATTTTCCGCATGAACGACAGACTTCCCGTAAACGTTGATCGCGGCAGTGGGGCTGTCTTCCTTGCGTGCCGTGGGGCATTCGCCGAAGACGTGCGACGACGAAACGTATACCAGCTTCACGCCGTGTTGGGCGCAGGCTTTCGCCACGTTTTCCGCACCGGTGCCGTTGATCGCGTGGCACTCGTCGCGGTACGTTTCGGCGTAATCGATCTGCGTCATCCCGGCGACTAAATACACCACTTCGGGCTGACATTCGGCGATCAACCCCGCCACCGCTTCCGCATCGCGAACATCCAACGGCGTCGCATCGTTCTGCGGCCAGCGATACCACGTTCCCTGGTACGGCTGCTGTCGCAGTTCGCACTCCGACGCCAAGTTTCCGCCAATTTGCCCCGAAACACCCAAAATAAAGTGGCTCATTGTGTCGTCCTCCATGACGTCTTGTTACTTCAATTTATGCGACTTTCCGCACAGAATCGTTCCCCATCCTGGAGATTGCGGACCATAACCCATTGACCGGTATCGCGTCGGTTGTCGCGATCGCAACGGTGGCGTCGAGTAACGCGGCTACGGCCAAATCGATGGTTGCGCCTTCGTAGGCATCGCCCCAGTTCGGCCAGCGAACGAATGCGACTCGCAGCCCGTTCGTGGCCGATGTGCGGAACGTCGGCAATGTTCCGCTACGACCGTCGCACACCACCGTGACCGTGGCATTTGGCCGCGCGGTGGCAACCGTACGCAACAGCCGGTGCGTCGTAATATGCTGCGGATCGCAGTTGAGGATCGTATCGATTTCGTGAACGGCGAGTAACCGTTGAAGGGGCCCGAGGTCGTCCCACGAGCCGCGTACCACGGTCGACGATTCGTAGAGCCGACGATGAATAAAAAGGGAATTCGCAGGCAGTTCGGTCGCAAACACCGAAACCGCACCGCCATTGGCAACAACCGCCTGCACGACACCGCAACCGAGATTGGTTTCGCACCCGAGAACGAGCGCACGACGGCCAGACCAGAACAGCGATTCCGTCATTCGTGCCCCTTCCGTGGGTACGCGCGTTTCGCTCGCCCACATCCATGTGGGCAAGATGTTCGGAAGGGTATGCCGAATCGATTCCGCGCGTCAAGCCGAAATTTCGCCTCACTTGCGGATGGTCACGACGTAGATTTTCGGGATCGATCCAGTTGCGGAAGCGGCCGTTGTGCCGAGGGTGAAGGTGCCGTCTTTGACTTCGTAGGCGAACGGCTTGCCGGTCGTCGGATCGTCGGGGACGGGCACGATCAATACGTCGGCGAGCGATTTCGGAATCTGCCCCGTGGAAGCGACGTGCATCCGTACTGCTTCGACGGCTCGCAGTTGTGCGATTTGCCGCGTCGTTCGCGAATGGGCTTCGTGGACTTTTTGCAGCGCCGGGTAAACCAGCGAAAACACGGCGAAGAGCGGGTCGTTCGCGTTCGATTTCCGCAATTCCAACGTTCGCACGGCGATCCGTTTCATCTCTTGCGCTGCGACCGGGTATGGCATGAAGAACAATTTCACCTGATCGTCCCACATGTCGCGATGCAGGTACAGCGAACGGAGTAGTACGGCCTGCGTGGTCGGCATTGCATCGACGCTAGCCTTCGCCATTCCGCGGGCAATCAGGTCTTTTTTCGCACCCGCCGATTGCATTGCGACCATCCCGACGAGTGCCAGGGAGTTCGCGAATTCCCCGAGTTGGTCGTCCTGCGAAATGCCGATGCTCGCATACACTTCCCGGAACGCTTTCGCTGCGACATCTTCGGACACGGGGCCACGTTCGAGTTCCTTCAGAATCGGCAAGATTCGCCCGTGAAAGCGGCTCTCACCATCGAGTGCCGGGCGCGAATCGAAGATCGGATTCGGCAGCGTCGCAAGTGCCCAATACAGGTTCGGTGCGTTCGGCTGGCTAATCAGTTCATCGCAGCGGGCGATCGATGTTGCGACGAGTGCATACCCGACGAGCATCTCGATCATCGTGCTGCTTTCACCGATGTGCCTGCCGAGTTGGAGAGTCGTTTGCAGCGTGCGAATCGCGGCCTCGAAGCGCTTTTCGGCAATCTCCACACGGAAACGCAACGAGAGAAGCCGCATCAGTTCGCGAGGCGTCTGGACGGTCGGCAGCAGGTTTTGCATGTCGCTCAACTTCCGGTTGGCGAGTTGCCAGTCGCAGCGGTCGAACCGGGCCGCTTCATCGGCTTCGTGCAACATCGGCTGATAGTCCACGAGGAATTTTTTGATCGCTTCCAACGGCAATTGATCGACGGGCGTGCTCTCCCACTTTTCCCATTTCTCAGCCAATGCGAGGCTTTCTTTGGGATCTTTCGGCCAACTCGGCCGCAACACGGCGGCACGCAGGTAACCAACGGCGGCATTGCCAGGCGTGCGTTCGCGCAGCGGCGGTAGCAGTTCGTAACGCATCGCAGGTCGCGGCGCAGCCATCGGCGAAACCGTCAACCGCGTCGTAAAACGCTCGGGGTCGATCGGCGGCACAACTTCTTTCGCGGGTTGGGCCTGTGCCGTGATCGACAGCAGTGAAGCGATCAGGAATGAGAGAGTGTATCGCATGGGTTACTCTTGTTCGGGGTCCAACGGCGGTTTTGGAACAACGGGCCGTACCGGTGCCGTGAGGATTCCGGGCGGCAATTGCAACGATTGTTCGAGTGCCACACGGTCGAGCGTTGGCGTTGTTTGGTGCATCGTTGGTAGCACGTTCAGGCCGATTTCGAAGATATTTGCGCGAAATTCGAGCCAGCGTGCCCGTTCCTGAAGTTCCGCTTTTGTCGCAGCCACAAGCGTTACGGAAGGGTATTCCGGCAGCGATTCGGGTGCGAGGTGCGGTACAGTTCGCGGTGCGGGGGCCACTTCGGTTTGGGGCTTCGGCGGTACGGGCTTTTCGGGGACTTTCTCAACAATTTTCGGCGTCGGGTCGGTTACCGTTGGCGCGTAGTTGGCGACGCCGATTCCGACGAGCAAACCGATGGCGGCGGTTTGTGCGGCGAATGCGCGTTTCCAGAATGTCACCGAGCGATCCCGACCAGCGGCACCGGCGGCGAACATCAGTTGGTCGCGATTCATCAGGCTCGGCAACGGTACCAAACCCGTCAGCGCTTTCGCGAGCGGGTGGCCGGTACACAGCGGGGAATCGGTCATTGGACCTTCGCGGTCGTTGGGCGGCATGGCTTCGCACCTAAATGTTCGCGTAACAGTTCGAGACCTTGGGCGAATCGACGGTACGCGGTACTCGCCGACCCGCCGACCAGCTCGGCAATTTGTTCGAAGGTTAGGCCACCCCACAAATGGGCGACCATAATTTCGCGGATTTCCAACGGTAACTCGACGAGTGCGGCGGCCGCCTCGCGGGCATCCAAGCCGGTGGGATCATCACTCGGGACAAACCAGGTTGGGGCCTGTTTCGCGGCGTTCGTTTCGTACTTCGTTCGCCGTCGTTCGGCCCGGCCCGCATCGATCGCGGCATTCCGCACCACCCGATACAACCACGGCACGGGGTGATCGGGCATCGTCCGCAACCGGACGATTTTCAGGAACGCCGACTGCACGACATCGTCGGGTTGAGCGCACCATTGCCGAGCGTACAGCGCGAGCGCGGCCGCATGACGATCGACCATTTCTGCAATCGCTTCCGGTCCCATTACATTCAAGACGCCCCTCGCGCCGATCCATTTCACGCAAAGTGACTCCAGGCACTTTCCACCCACCCAATCTCAAACTCATTCCCGAATTTCGGAACCAATCTAATCCAGCAACGACTTACGTCCGATTTCGACCGAATGCATTTACGCCGGAACCAATGTCTGTGGTCGTTTCGGCGACGTCAGGCGACATTCATACGACCGGCTTACGGCATGGAACGACACTTGGGCGACACGAAATAATTTTGAATAAATATGGATATGACTTCGTTGTTTTAACGATGCGGGTTAGCGTGGGATGGTGTTTATTAGAGCCAA
>JAYSYI010000438.1:0-12157 GCA_043727665.1 Limnoglobus sp.
CAGGGTGACACCGAGAACGAACGCGACCGCTGCCAGCCACGCATACCGTCGCCGATTATCGCGTTCGCGGCGAAAGTCTACCGGTTCGCTCGTTTCGCCGCGTAAAAGCGCGGGCGGCGCGATCTTCACTAAGCCGCGGATAGCGAACCCAATCGCAATCAGCGACATGAGTATCGTGAGTGACACCCCGATGACAGCACTCGTGATCGTCGCGTGCGGCGTTAGGTAATTCTTGACAGTGGAATCGGGCCAAAGATCGACGAGGATACGCACGAGCCATCTTGAGTACATTAAAGCAACGAGTATTCCGAGGATCGCGCCGACGATCGACAGGCATAGCCCCTCGAACAGAAACATGCGGCGTATCGTTTTCTGCGGGTAACCGGCCGCAAGCAGGCTGCCGATTTCTTTTGCACGACGCTCGATGTTGAGGCGAAACATCAGGCCAACGAGGATGAGTGCCGAGACGATCAAGAACAGACTGAACCCGAGGAACAGCCCGCCGAAATCGGTACCCCCGCGACTGGCGACCAGCAGTCGTACGCGGGTCGGGTCGAACTGCAAACCGAGCTTCGCGGGCGATAAATGTTTCCGCATTTCGGCCTTGACTGCCAGTGCGGTGTCATCGGGCGAAGTGCCAGCTGCGGGCGCGATGCGGATCGAAGTCAGGGTACCGAAACGGCTGCGAAACAAGCGTTCCCCGGCGGCTTGCGCGATGTACGCCTTCGGTGTCGTTTTGTGTTTGTTCCAGTAACGATCGTTCGCGTCACCAGTTTTGATTCGCGTCGAATCGTACGGGAACGGCGGTTTCCATTCGCCCATCCGCAGCTTGTCCGTGATGCCCGGGAAGGGCGGTGTCAGGTCCGAATCGCGTGCGGCGTCGGTCATCGGTACTCGCCCAACGAGGCGAAATGCTGCCGTCGTTTCCACCGCACCGGCTTCGATTTCCGGCTGGAAAAAACTCAGCGTGATCTTGCTCCCAATCGGCGTCGCTTTCAGTGGCGATTCGTCCCAGTCGGCTAACACAATCTCATCGTCTTTCAACGTAGTCACGCCACTCGGCAGGAACGGCCCGAGTGGCGCGGCGGCCGATGCATTGAGTGCGGCAACGATCGAATACGGGATCGTTTTCTTGCCATCGCCGATGCCATTTGCGAGGTAAACCGTCGTTCGCTCGAATGGCAATTTCAGTTCGGCCGCCGTCTTCTCGGCGGCTTCGACGGCGGCAGAATCGAGGATGAGTTGATTGGCTTCCACACTGATGTATACGTTGCGATTTTTCGGCACCTTAACGCGGATGCCGAGATCTTCGAGTGACAGCGTCGAGTCAAAATCGCGGTTGAGTTCTTCGTTCGTTGCCCCTGCCGCAAAGATCGCGTTGATTTTGCCCTTCTGTTTCAGCGTGTCTTGCAGAAACGAAAGTGGCACGTACACGTTCAGTGGCACCGACGGGTTCGGTAAAAGTGAAAATGCATTCGCGTGATGCACCGCTGGCAGAATCTGCGACACCGTAATCGGCAACGTCGTCGAGACATCGTCTGCACTGCGTCGCCCGAGGATCGACGACCGTGGCACGCTCGAAAATTGCTGCACGGAAAGCCGCAGCTTGTCGCCGATTTTCGCTTGCAATCGCATTGCGACTTCATCGGAAAAGACTGCAAGTGGTTCGACGTCTTTCCAACCTTTTGATAGTTCGATACCGAAAAATGACAGCCCACTGTCATTGATGCCGACTACCGTGATTCGCGGTAACTGCACCGCATCGAGCGTGCCCGTTGTCGTCAGCGAGCCTTGGAGCATCAGTGCAGGAATGGCTTGGCCGGGCAGTCGCGATGCAACCTCTTCGCGAATTAATTTCGCACCAGTCAAGCTTGCATCGATTCCGTTGAGTTGCTTTTCGGCCTTGGCCCGTAGGCTTCCGCGTAAAGAATCACCGACAAACAGCGCACCCGCAAGCACCGCTGTGCCAATGACGCCAGCAAGCATGACGGCCATGTTGCCACGCCAGTGGTACGCCAAACTACGAAGCGGAAGCGAACGGAGTGTCAGCATGAGTCGGTACCGGAGTATTCATAAGGAAACTCGAGTTTTTCGGGAGGTCGCAACAATTGTATGTAGAAGGTAACTAGGAAACTTTAACCGCAGATTGCACAGAGAAAATACTAAATTCGACAGGTATCTGCGCTTTTTACAGAATTTAATTTCTTTTCTGCGCTCTAGGCACCCCTTGCGCTAAAGATTCTACGTTATCGGCTTTAATCATTCTTCTAGGGTGCTTTTTCGATCGGCTTCACTTCGAATTGCCGGTCTTCGACGAACCAGCGCTCGCCGGCTTTCTTGAAAAACACGCCGCGATCTTTGACGTCCTTCAGCGTCAACTTTGCCGTCTCGCCTTCGACAGCGAAGTCGCCTTCACGCAGGTATTTCCGCAATTCTTTGGCGATCGTCGCGTCGGCTGCGAACTTGTCTGCGAGGTCTTTCACGACCAACCGGGAGCCGCGAACCCGTGCTTCTTCCTTGACGAATTCGGCAAATGCTTCGGGCTCGTTTGGGATCTGCTCGAGTTTCGTCACCGTGGCCGGTTTCTCGCGTTGTTGAATTTGCTTCGTGCGAACGTCCAATTCGACATCGCGCTCGATCTGTTTCGCTCGCTCGACGATTTTCGCTTCGATTACTTTTTCGTCGATGAGGTATGCCGCGAGGAACTCGTAGCGTTCGTTCTCGATTGCTTTGATCGCCGATAACAAAGTGTCTTTCGGCGACGTTTGCGGGAAGAGTCGCGGATTCGGGATCACGCCGAATCGCGGTAGCGTGATGACGGGCTTCGGTGCCTCGATGGGTGCATCGACCTTCGGCGGATCGACCTTCGGGGCTTGGGCGGACGCCGCGAATGGCAGAGACAGCACGACCGACACAATCCACAATTTCCACATTGCGACCTCGCTTGTTAACCCGCCATCTTTCGAGAAGTATCGTGAATTATCGTCGGCCAAGGCACGTTGAGGCAATTCGGAACTGCCAGATCGCCGGTAAACTTTCGCGGGTGGGTGGCGTGTCGAAAGTGTTCGGTATAATCCGATATATGGCAGGCAATACCTTCGGCAAACTTTTCCGCGTCACGACGGCGGGCGTCAGTCACGGCCCCGGCTACCTTTGCATCATTGATGGGTGCCCGGCTGGACTCGAACTCTCGATCAATGACCTCCTCCCCGATCTCCGCCGCCGGAAGCCGGGGCAGTCGAAGCTCACAACCCAGCGAGACGAAGACGACCTACCGGAAATCTGGTCGGGAATCTTCGAAGGCAAAACCGATGGCACGCCGATCGGCATTTCCTTCCGCAACGGCGACCAACGCAGCAACGATTACGGCGACATCAAGGATAAATATCGCCCTGGCCACGCCGATTACACCTTCGATGCCAAGTTCGGTTTCCGCGACTATCGTGGCGGTGGCCGTAGCAGTGCCCGCGAGACGATTTGCCGCGTGACCGCTGGTGCCGTGGCGAAAAAGCTGCTCGCGATTCACGGCATCCGCATCCTCGGTTACGTCAAACAAGTCGGCAGTGTGATCGCAAATATTCCCGACCCGACAGCGGTGACGCTCGAACAAGTCGAAGCCAGCCCGACGCGCTGCCCCGAACCGGTTGCGGCACAGGCGATGTACGATTTGATCGATGCCACACGGAAAGATCGCGATTCGATTGGCGGCATCTGCGAACTCGTTGCCGTGGGCGTGCCACCGGGTTTGGGCGAGCCGGTGTTCGACAAATTGAAAGCGGACCTCGGCAAAGCGCTCTTGAGTATTCCCGCCGTGACCGCATTCGAGTACGGCAACGGTTTCGCAGCAGCGACGATGCGCGGCAGCGAGAACAACGACATTTATCGCACCGATTTCCGCACCGAAACCAACCGCCACGGCGGTATGCTCGGCGGAATTTCATCGGGGATGCCGATTGTGTGTCGCGTCGCTATCAAACCGACGAGCAGCATCCCAAGGGCACAAAAAACGATTGATCGCGATGGCGCTGCAACGGAAATTCTCGTGAAAGGCCGCCACGACCCGTGTTTGTTACCACGATTCGTGCCGATGGGCGAAGCGATGATCGCACTCGTGTTGGTCGATCATCTGATGCGTGCGAAGACTAGTAAAATTTGATTTGGAACGACTGTATCGGGTGTTTTGTTGGCGAAATCTCCATTAATATCATCTCTCGGCATCGGATTTATTGCGAACTGTTGCTTGGCGAGCGACCTGAGTGGCGGTAAAGTAATATCGTCGGAACTGCATTCCGATCGATGATTACCCGCTGCTTGCGGGGTCTTAAATGAGGTCCGCGACGTATGGCTCGGCCATCAGCCGGTGCGGTGCGAAACGGCATACCCAAGACTATGGGGCTTCGACGCTCGGATCGCTTTTTGAGTGGGTTAAACGCATACGACCGGGTGGTTTTCGTCACTCACGTTCATGCCGATCCCGATGGTTTGGGGAGCATGTTCGGGTTGGCCCACCTAATCGAAACGCTGACGGAAAAGCCGACAATTATTACGCAAGATGGCCCGATCAGCCGGGCCGAAAACCGTGCGTTAGTCGACACATTGCACCTCGATCTCATCCCGATCAAGAAAGTCGATTGGCGAAAAGGCGATGCTGTCGTCATGGTTGACAGTCAGCCGAAAACCGGCCGACACACCTTCGACGACAACGTCCCGCTTTATGCGGTCATCGATCACCACGAAACGCCCGGCGACCTCGAAGACGTGGCGTTCATCGATGTTCGCCCCAACATGGGTGCAACCTGCACACTCGTAACGAAATACCTCATCGAACAAGGCGTCACGCTTACCGAAAAGCTCGCTTCGTCGCTATATTACGGCATCGAGACTGAGGTTACGGGGTATCCAAGAGAGGCCACCGAAGCGGATGATGAAGCGCTGAACTACTTATTCGGCCTCACTGACAAAGATTTGCTCGCGCAAATCCGCAATGCACGCTTGCCGCACAGCCACTTCGAATGTTTGCTCGAAGCCTTGCAAAGCTCGTTTCTATACGATCGTTTCGTCATCAGTTGGGTCGACGATCTGCCGCAACCCGAACAAGCGGCGGAGGTAGTCGATTTCATGATCCGCTTCGAGAAAGTCGATTGGGCGGTTTGTTGCGGCATCCACAAAGACAAGCTCATCATCTCGGTGCGTTCAGCATTACCACACGCAAAATCTGGCGAGATCTTGCGCAGTGTCGTGGGCACACTCGGCAACGCAGGTGGCCACGATCGCCGCGCGGGTGGTTGTATCAGTCTGGCGGGCAAGTCGGTTACGGCGATTGAGGAATTGCAGGCCAAATTACGGCGTCGCTTCCTCAAGGCGCTGAATATCGAAGATGTTCGCGGTCGCCGTCTCGTGGCACTCCGGGAAATGCTTCAGAATCTGCAATCGTAACAGAATTGCAACGGCTGCGTAAAAGCGACATGAATGTCCGCTGATTACGTCTGAACTCCGCAACTCGATTTCCATCATGGCTTTGCGTCAAGACACTTCGCGTGTTTTGGCCAATTTTGATACGTTTAGTGTTGTTGAAACAGGCAAATCGCGAGAATTTCTTGAAAGAGACATTGACGAGTCCGCTATAGTTCTGATGAGCGAATCAAAAGTCGTTTAGTACGATTTCCACTACGAATACCTCAACTATCTAACGACGCGGTCCGTTCTTCAACCCTAAAGTTGGCACGGATACTGCTGGAGGACTTAGTCATGGCAAGATTAGACGCACTACACAAGATGCAGAATACCCTTCTGGGCCGTCGTTCGGTGCTGAGCAAACGGCTCGGTGGTGACCTAGATGGCCTCTCGAATAGCCTCACCGGCGGCGATGCGGCCGACGCGGCTTTCGATAATGTCGGCGAAGAACTCGCCTCCCAACTCGCCGAACTGGAGGCGAAGGAACTCTCGCAGATTGACCGCGCTTTGCTGCGAATCAAGCAAGGAATGTACGGCATTTGCGACGGTTGCGAGTGCAAAATCCCCGTGGCACGCCTGAGTGCGTTGCCCTACTCCACGATGTGCATTAGCTGCCAGCGCGATTCCGAAAAGGATGGCAACTGGGAAGCCGACCACGAGATTGCGAACTGGGAGAAAGTCCGCGACCACGGTTCCGATGATAAGGAAGTCCGGCTCTCAGACTTCGAAGTCGATTACAGTAAGTGATCGTCGAACGTCCAACCTGATACTTTTCCGGCCCGTACTGTCTGCGTAGACTGCGGGCTTTTTTCGTATTGTAATGCCTCTCGGAAATCGTTTTGCCACGATGTTTTGCTTTTCGTTCCAGTTCTGAAAACCACACCGGATAGATTAGCTTTGTCGCCACGGTTCGTTGTCGTTGTTATCGACCGAACCCGGCGGATCCCTGCCACGCGGATCGGCCTATCATGCGGAATCGTTTCCCCCGTTTACTGCTCGTCTTTCTCGGCGCGATGGCCGGCGGGACGTCGATCAGCCTGTTCAGCCATCCGACGCAACCCGTTAGCGCGGAACCGAGTCCGTTACCAGCTGCGCCCGCGAATTTGGTCCCCATAACCGATAGTTTCGATAGCATCGTTGCGAAGCTCGCGCCGTCGGTCGTGGCCATTGATGCGGTCAAATCGCAAGTTGCAAGTACTTCGAACAAGGGCAAACCGCAAGAAGAATCGGGTTCGGGCGTGCTGTTGCAGTTCGATGGTTACAAAGGCATCATCGCGGTCACGAACAATCACGTCATTAGTGGGGCCAAAGCAGAGGAAATTACGGTCACTTTGAACGACGGTCGCATTCTGCGTCCAGCTCGCGTCTGGTCGGACCCCGAATCGGACATCGCCATGCTCGCGTTGGATGCCACGAATCTGAGGCCTGCCACAATGGGCGACAGCGACCGCGTTCGTGTCGGCCAGTGGGTGCTGGCGTTCGGCAGCCCGTTCGGCCTCAGCCAAACGGTCACGCACGGCATCATTTCGGCCAAAGATCGCGGGCAAATCAGCCTCGGCAATACGATCCGCATCAAGGAGTTTCTCCAAACCGATGCCGCCATCAATCCTGGTTCGAGTGGTGGCCCGCTCGTTGCCACCGATGGTAATGTGATCGGCATTAACACCGCAATTGCCTCAAATAATGGTAATAACAGCGGCGTGGCGTTCAGTATCCCGATCAATCTCGTGAAGCGAATCGGTAAGGAATTGCTCGCGAAAGGCGTCATCCATCGTGGCTACCTCGGCGTGCAACTCGCGCCGACGCTCGAACCTTCGGAAGCACTGCGTTTGGGCCTCGATCGCGTTCGTGGGGCGTTAGTCGATGGCGTTCACCCGAACAGCCCGGCCGCTGTGGCGGGGCTGAAGCAAAGCGATGTGATCCTCAAGATGGAAACCGTCGAACTTCGCGATGAGAACCACCTGATCAACCTCATCAGCAACCTGCCGCCCGCCCATCGCGTCCGCCTGGGTGTCTGGCGCGAGCGGCAGATGCAAACCGTCGAAGTCGTCATCGGCGACTGGTCTGCCACCCCGCGAAGCAAATAAAATATCGACGTAAGTCACAATTGCGAACGCTCCAAAACCGTGTTTTCGGGTGTTTTTCCGTCTCAAAATGCCACTTTTTGATCTCGAATGACTGATCTGTTTCGGGGATTTTTGCCGTATCTTACGATTACAAGGTGGTTTACGTCGCCGGTTCTTCGATTGAAACTTGCCGTAAGTACCGACCGTTTCGCGTCATTATGCGACCGAAAATCGACCGGATGCGCCTTTTTCATGTCAACATGCGCCTTTTCTGTGTCATTTTGTGACACTTTTGGGTCACTTTACGCACGACACGAATTCCGACTTACGTCAAATCGCCTAAAACTTATTGACTTCGGGATATCGTGTGGTTTGCGTCTCGGATGTGTCGCGAATATTACGAGAATTCGTGCCCCGCGCTTCGCTGCGCAGAGCCTTCGCGGCGCGGCTAAACTTTCGCTATAATACTCGAATGATTACTGCGGAAGCGGACATTGTTCGGAAACGGGATGCGTTGCTGGCGATTCTTCGGCGGTTGCCGGGGGTGGCGGTGGCGTTTAGTGGGGGCGTCGATAGTGCGGTGGTTGCGAAGGCAGCGTTTGTGGCGTTGGGCGATGCCGCGATTGCGGTGACGGCGGATAGTGCGAGTGTGCCACGGAGTGAGTTGGTTGCGGCGATCGAGTTGGCGAAACACATCGGCATTCGGCATGAAGTTGTGCGTACCGATGAATTCGCGAACCCCGATTACATCAAGAACGATGGTAGCCGCTGTTACCATTGCAAAAACGAACTGTATTCGCGAATCGATGCGATCCTGCCCACTCTCGGTGTGACAATAATGTGTAGCGGGGCGAACCTCGACGATGCGGGGGATTATCGGCCGGGGCTGCGTGCGGCGTCGGAGCATTCGGTGCGGCACCCGTTGCAAGAATCGGGGTTTACGAAAGCCGATGTGCGGGCGCTTGCGAAACTCTGGGAGTTGCCCGCGTGGGACAAACCCGCTGCGCCGTGTCTCTCGAGCCGGATTGCGCCGGGGCTGGCGGCAACGGCGGAACGCACTTTGCGGGTCGAGCGCGGCGAGGAATATCTGAAGTCGCTCGGGTTGCGTGTCTGTCGCGTGCGATATCATGAAGGCGACATCGCGCGGATCGAAGTCCCACCGTCGGACATCGCCCGGCTCAGTGTCGAGCCGATCCGTAGCGAGTTGAGCCGCACGTTCCGCGAGATCGGCTTTCAGTTTGTGACGATCGACCTCGAAGGTTTCCGCTCGGGTAGTTTGAACGACTTGATTTCCCTCGAAGTGAAAGTCCGCTTTGGAGCATCGCGATCATGACCCCGCTTGCCGCGAACGTTGCGCTCGATCAGTTTTTTCTCGAAGCGCGTTGTCAACTGCTCACGCTGGCGGCGATTCTCGATCGCATCGATCGCGGTAGCGGTGCGGAAAAGGCGACCAGCGACCCACGTACGCAGCGGATTCATGCGGCGGTGGCACTGTTATCGAGTGGGAATCTCGATCGTGCGGAGCAAATTCAAAAACTCTTTTCGCTCGAATACGACCCCGAATGGAAACGTCCGCAGCCACGGTAACATTCGCGAATCCGTCACGAGATCGATTTTCGTGCATAAACCCCTGCACATCGCACGCCAGACTTGTAAACTTCCTTAAATACATATCGGGCTTCGCACGGAAACTTGAGGGTTGACATCCATGCCGATTAAAGTCACCTGCAACAATTGTGGCGGCGTATTGCACGCGCCGGATGACTCTGCGGGCAAAAAGGGACGATGCCCGACGTGCGGCACGGTCCTCACGATCAACGCCGATTCGCCGAATGCGGCGGCAGCCGCATCGGTGTTCGGCGCGCCGATGGGTGCCACGGATAATTCGGACAAAGCGAACCGCCCGTTGCCGTTCCCGCCAGTGGGTGGGCCATGGACGGGTGCTGCCCCTGCCGTATTCGGAAAAGACAGCGCACAGACACAATCGGGACCGAAACCGTCGGCGTTTCCAGCGGCATCGAACGGACCGCGTTCGTCGTACGACATCGCAGGGATGCCCGAAGCCGAGCCGATTCGGCCAGTTCCCGGCACACCACCGAACACGCACGGGAGCCGTGTTCCCCCCGATCCGCGTAAATATTCTGAGCCGATGGCGAAGCCAGGTCGACCCGCGACGGCGAAGAAAGCCGAATCTGAAGACGCACGCTGGAACCGCGTCCGCAAGGGCTTGGGCTGGGTGCAATGCGCGGGATTCTTCGCGTTCCTCGCGGTCGTCGGTGCCACACTGATGCCGATCCTCGCGCATTTCGGCGTGAATCTACCCGACAAAACGCCGGGCTACCTCGGATTAGATTCCGTTTCGAGCATCACGGAAATCAGTGTCGGTGCAGTGCTGGTGCCGGCCGTGTTGGCGTTGTTCTGCTTGCTGATCGGGCGGATGGGAGTTTCCGGTGCACCGAGTTCTTCGTTCGCACGCGGTCTGGCGCTTGCGGCATCGTTGGCCACGCTCGTCGCAGTCGGCGGGGCGATTGCCTGCTTCACGATCATGGGCCTCGGTATCAAAGATGGCTTCGTGCCGAAATTCGTGTCGCCACCGAACCCCGTTGCGAACCTGCAATCGAAATTGTACGACCTGTCGAGTAACACCTTTTTGCCATCGGACGGCATCACCGGCATTATCCAGCGCTTCGGCCTCGCCGCATTCGTGGCGTTCGGCCTCGTGGCGGAAATCTGGTTCTTCGCATCGCTCGGTCGGATCGCGGCTTACCTCAAGAGCGCAACAGCCAGCGGCCGCATCAACCGCGTTCTAATTCTCAAGGGGACGCTGTTCGCGCTCGCGGTTCTGGCGTGTGTGGCGAACCAGATTTGCGACGATTGGATGCAGGCGAATATTTGGTCGAAGTGGAACGGCCTCGGTGCGAAAACGCAAACGATTGCGGTTCCCGGCATCGTGCTGTTCGCGGGCTTCGCGATATTCCTGATTCATATGCGAATGGTCGGTGGCGTGAAGCGTGCCATCCGCGAACACGTCGACCCTGCCAGCGCTTAGACATTTTATTCGCCCGGAATGACCGGGGGATTCGATACGTTTTGTTAGCCCGACGCGCGAGCGAGGGAAACCCAAGTGATGATTACGATTTTCCGAACACTGTTTATCGTGGGTTTGCTTGCGAACTCACACATCGCATTCGGGCAGACGAAGCCCGATGCCTCGACCGACTTGTTCAAGCCGGTCGGGCCGGTGCCAGTGTTCAAAATCGCCGTCGATGCGGACAATCTGAAGCTCTTGGCGAAAGACCCGCGGAAATACTTTCGTTCGACGATCCGCGTCGGCGATCAGAGCTACGCCGATGTCGGTTTGCACCTCAAAGGGGCCGCCGGTTCTTGGCGAGAATGGAACGATAAACCGGGCCTGACGCTGAACTTCAACAAGTTCACGAAGGGGCAACTCTTCCGTAGCGTCGACAAGTTGAACCTGAATAATGCAGCACAAGACGGTAGCTACATGAACGAGCTACTGGCAAACGAACTCGAACTCGCGATGGGCGTACCGTCGTGCCGCTGCACGCATGCCATCGTCGAACTGAACGGCCGCAAGGTGGGGCTTTACGTGCTGAAGGAAGGCTTCGATAAAACCTTCCTCCATCGGCATTTCGAGAACCCCAACGGCAACCTTTACGATGGCGGTTTCCTCACCGATATCAACGGCGAATTGAAACTCGATTGCGGCATCGACAATGGCCGGAAAGACCTAAAGGAACTCGTGAAAGCGTGCAGCGAGGGCGACGCGAACAAACGATATGCCCTGATGGAAAAGCTCGTCGATGTCGACAAGTTCGCGTCGAATGCCGCACTGCAAATCATCACCGCTGACTGGGATGGTTACATCCGCAAGCCGAACAATTACCGCATCTACTTCGATCCGAAATCGGGCAAAGCGGTGGTCATTCCGCACGGTATGGATCAGATGTGGCAGAACCCAGGCGAAGGACTCTGGCACGGCTGGGGCGGTATGATCGCCCGCGCGATTATGGACCACCCCGAGGGCAAAAAAAAGGTCATCGCGAAGCTCAAGGAACTGACCGAGAAGCACTTCACCGTCGAGAAAATGAACAAGCGAATCGATGAGATTTTCCCGCGAATCAAAGTCGCGATGGCGACGATCAACAAAGATTGGGCGAACAATCTCGAAGGCGAAATGAAGGGCCTGAAGGAACGGATTAAGCAACGCGTCGACTACCTGAAAGTGGAACTGCCGAAGCTGAAGTAGGGGCATTTCCCTAAGATAGTCTGACCGAACGGCGAGGTGCCGTGCGGTCTGTTTTGTGTGCGCTGCCCAGTCCAAGGGTGTCGCGTGGAGGTTGCGATTATGGCTGCGAAGATCGATATGGCGAAGTTCGCCAAGTTCTGCAAAGACAACGGATTCATCTACCAATCCAGCGAAATCTACGGCGGCATCAACGGCTTCTGGGACTACGGCCCCCTCGGCGTCGAGCTGAAAAAGAACATCAAAGACGCCTGGTGGCTCGACATGGTACGCAACCCGCCACCGGGGCCAGACGGCAAAGAAATCCGCATGGTCGGCCTCGATTGCAGCATCATCATGAACCCCGCCGTCTGGGTGGCGAGCGGCCACG
>JAYSYI010000439.1:0-4047 GCA_043727665.1 Limnoglobus sp.
GTTACAGCATTCGCGACGCAAATACGAGAAGCTCCGGCGATTTTATTGATGCGAAACAAGCCACCCACACGATCTCTGAAAGTCAATAAGTTCTAGACGATTTGACGTAAGTCGGAATTTGCGACGTACAAAACGTGACGCAAAAGTGTCTCAAAATGACATAGAAATGTCGCACAATGACATAGAAAAGGCGCGTCCGGTCGATTTTTGGTCGCATTCGGTCGCACAACGGTCGGTACTTACGGCGAGTCGCGGACCCATGGCTGTCGCCATAACCCACGACATAAGTGCAAGATACGGCAAAAATGCCAGAAACAAATCAGGAATTTGCGATCAAAAATTGGCATTTTGAGACGCGAAAAATGACAAAAACACGGTTTTGGAACTTCCGCAATTCTGACTTACGTCGATTCGGAAGTGCCAAAAACCGCCGTGAGTACCGATGTATACGTGTTAATCGTCGCTGCTGAAGTCGACTTTGTAGTCGGCTTTTTCGATCTCATACTGCTGGAGTTTTTCGGAGATGCTGCGTCGAGACAGCCCGCTGATCTCAGCACAATTCCCAACGTGGCCACGTGTCTTCCGCATCGCGTCGCGTAGATACTTTTCCTCAATTTTCGCCACCATCTCGGCAATCTGATCGGCTAATGGCCGCGAAATATCGACTTTGACTTCCGACGATCGCGTGGCGGTTCCGGCGATATCGGACGGCAGGTGTTCGACGCCGACGACGCCATTTCGCACGATGACACACGCGCGTTCGATCGCGTTTTCGAGTTGCCGCACATTGCCCGGCCACGGTGCCCCCAGCAGTATTTCCATCGCGTCCGGCCCGATCTCGATGTTCGTATGATTCGGACGGCGGTACTTCTGTAGGAAGTGGCCCACTAACTGCCGGATATCTTCCGGCCGTTCGCGTAGCGGTGGCAACTCGATTTTGATGACGTTCAAGCGATAGAAAAGGTCTTCGCGAAACTTCCCCTCCGCCACCAATTTCTCCAGCGAGCGGTGCGTCGCCGTGATGAGCCGCACGTCGATTTCCACCGGTTCTGTGCCGCCGACGCGCTCGATGCGACGCTCTTGCAGGACGCGCAACAGCTTCACTTGCATCGACATTGGCACATCGCCAATTTCGTCGAGGAACAGCGTGCCGCCGTTGGCTTGCTCGAAGCGGCCTTTGCGCTGTGAAGCGGCACCGGTAAACGAGCCTTTCTCGTGGCCGAACAGCTCGCTTTCAAGTAGGGTTTCGCTGAGTGCCGCACAATTGACCGAGATCATCGCGCCGTTGCGGCGGCTACCCGAAGCATCGTGAACGGCGCGGGCCACCATCTCTTTGCCGGTGCCCGTTTCGCCGACGATCAGCACCGTCGCGTTCGTTTCCGCCACCTGGCTAATGAGGTCGAACACCGCCAACATGCGCGGGCTTTTGCTCAGCATGTTGCGGAAGGCGTGGCGTTCGCCAATTTCCGCACGCAACGCCGCCACTTCATCTTGAAGGATGCGTTCGCGAAGTGCCCGTTGAATCATCAAGATCAGGTGCTGCGTATCGACCGGCTTCGTCAGAAAGTCGTACGCGCCTTGCTGCATCGCCGATACGGCATCCTGAATGCTGCCGTGCGCCGTAGTAACGATGACCGTGACGGGGATTTTCCGCGACTGAATTTCGGCAATCAACTGCATACCGTCGAGCTTCGGCATGCGCAAGTCAGTAATCACAACGCTATACGGGCGTTCGGCGAGCATTTTCAGCGCGGCCACGCCGTTCTCGGCGGCATCGACTTCGATTTTGAGTGATAACGCGAGCAGCTTCTGAAGCATATCGCGGGCGTCTTCGAGGTCTTCGACGACGAGCAGGCGCTGAACGGTTGTGTTTGCGGGAATGGCCATATCGCGGTTCTATCGGGTGGCAATTCGAAGGAAATATCGCAGAGCTAGTGTATTGAGCAGAAAGCGGGTGCGTGCGATATGCCCAATTCTGATCTCAAGTACACGATTGGCACGGTATCTGCATTTCATAATTTTGTCGTTGTCACCCGTTTCACCAACAGGAGTTTACCGATGTCAGACAAAGTGCACGAAATCAAGAACGCAGCCGACAACGCAGCCGATAAAGCGAAGTCGGCGGTCGATACCGTGGCCAACAAAGCCGATGGGGCAAAAGACGCCGCCAAGGGCCTCGTCGAGAAGGTCCAAGAGCGAGCCAAGAGCGTGACCGACTCCGTGGTGAACACCGCCGAGAAGGCCACCGAGAAAACTGGTGAATGGATCGGCGATGCTGCCGAAACCGTCGAAACCGCAGTATCCGACGGTTATCACAGTGCCGAACACGAAATCGAGCAGTTTGGCAAAGATGTCACCAATATCGTTCGCAAATACCCACTGACCGCGGTCGCCATCGGCCTCGGCCTTGGGATGTTACTCGGACGCGCGACCAATTCCCGCGCGTAATTCGACAAAAGCCGACGAACCCCCAAAACACCCGGAGCCGGCACTCCGGGTGTTTGTTTTCGTACGATCAGGCGGCTGGCAATATCATGCCCCGCATGTTACGTTTTGGAGTCGTATGATTTAGGCTGATTGGAGCGATCGAAAATGACACATCACGAAACGCCAACGATCCGGGTATTGTTGGTCGATGACGATGAAGACGACTACCAACTGACTCTCGCAGTCACGCGGGAAATCACCAACGCCAAAATCGTACTCGATTGGCAGTCGGACTTCGATACCGCACTCGAAGCGATTTGCGATGGGCAGTACGATGTCTACCTCATCGATTACCGTCTCGGCCAAAAAACCGGCATCGACTTGCTTCATGCGCTCAAGGAAAAAAAGTGCTCGGGGCCGATTATTTTGCTGACGGGGCAGGGCGAACCGGAGATCGACCGAGCCGCGCAGTCCGCAGGTGCGGCCGATTATCTCGAGAAAAGCCGGCTCGATGCCGTCGTGTTCGAGCGCATGATCCGCTACGCAATTCACCAGCACAATCACGAAGCCGATCTCGAACGCAAAGTCGTCGAACGCACGGAAGAACTCGAAACGGCAAACCGCGCGCTCCGCGATGCGAACCTCCGAAAAGATGAATTTCTGGCAACTCTCGCGCACGAACTTCGCAACCCGCTCGCACCGATTCGCCATGCGCTCGAACTGCAAAAGCTTATCGGCGACGACCCCGTTGCCCACGAGCAAGCGCGAAATGTCATGGAACGCCAACTGTTGCAGTTGGTGCGGCTCATCGACGATCTCCTTGATGTCTCGCGACTCAACCGCGGGGTGCTTTCGCTGAATCGCGAGCCGTTCGATTTGCGTAGTGCGATCTCGCTAGCGGTCGAAACGAGTATGCCGCGCATCCTAAAAGCGGGCATCGAACTCCGGCAAGAGATTCCAGATCGTTCACTCCCATTCCTCGGCGACTACATCCGCATCGCGCAAGTTGTTACCAACATCCTCAACAATTCCGCAAAGTACACGAATCGTGGCGGTATCATTTCGCTCATCATCGAGCAAGACGCTTCCGACTATCAGATTCGTGTGATCGACAATGGTATGGGAATTCCAGCCGAGCAACTCGAACATGTGTTCGATCTGTTTACGCAAGTCGATCGCGCATTGAACCGCCTCGATGGCGGCCTCGGTATCGGTTTGGCACTCGTCCGGTGGCTCGTGGAAATGCATGATGGCACCGTCATCGCCGAAAGTGCCGGACCGCAACTGGGAACAACGATCACTGTCCGGCTACCCATTTTGTAATCCTGTGGCAACGCCACGAGCCTGGGCCGTGTGAACAGGAGTAAGGGTTTCTGGGTAAGATGCCTCATTCGCGTTCCTGCCACGGAAGGCCACCCATGCTTGCTCGCCACGCGATTTCGGACGTTGGCTGGACCCGTATCGAGAGCCTCCTCCCCGGGTTGGGTCGGCGGCGACCTCGAGTGGCTGATCCTCGACTCAACCCTGCGCGGCGGGTGATAAAAAAAGCGGATGGCACCGGAGGGCAGGAACGTTAGGAGTTGGGCCGGAGCCGGGGCGGGTCGCCGCGGGACACCGACT
>JAYSYI010000440.1:0-12147 GCA_043727665.1 Limnoglobus sp.
TGGCCCGTGCTGCAAAGTTACGATTGGCCGGGCAACATTCGCGAACTCGAAAGTATCGTCGGCATCGCGGTCGATCGTGCGGGTGACAGTGCCGTGACACCGACCGACTTGCCGCGATTTTTACGCGAAAAAGCGATGATTGCGGCGAACCCGATGCCACCCGCACCGACGACGAAGGAACTCGACGAAGTCCTCGAAGCCGTGGAAACGCGCATGATTGAAGCCGCATTGCGAAAGGCAAATGGGAACCAAACCGAAGCCGCCGCATCGCTCGGGATCATCCGCACGCGGCTCGGCCGAAGGCTCGAAGCACTGAAAATCGCAACCGGACCGGCACAGTAACACCGCAGAAAGTGCGAGTATGCAGTACTCGAAAGCGACGGCCCTCGCGTTTACGGCACTCGGTGCGTTCGCGATGCTGTCGTGCGCATTTTTCGGCTATGCGTTGTACCGCTATCACGGCAAGCCGAACACGGTGGAAACGATCGCACCGCCACCTGAACCCATCGCCACGAAACCGGAACCCATACTTGTACCCGACCCCGAGTCGGAACCCGACGCGCCGCCGATGGTGCCGATGCCCGCGAAAAATACAAATATCGCTGGAGTATCCGCACCGACCGCGATCAAGAACCTCGTTCTGTACCTTCCCTTCGACACGCCTGGCAGCATCATTGACGCAGTATCCGGTAAGCCCGTCGGCAAGGAAAAACCCGGCACGATCACTTGGATCGACGGGCCGCGCGGCAAGGCGGTGCGGCTGACGGCGAGCGAATCGCGAAGCACCGTGCCCGCGTTTGTGCTCGATCTCAGCGATCGACTCGACGCCTTTGCCACGAAGCCCAAACTCGGATTCACCGTGGCATTCTGGACGAATCCCTTCGACCGTGGCGGCTTGGCGTTCAGCCTGAATTCGGAGACGACGACGTCCGCACCTCGGCTGTCCCTGCTGGCGACGAACGCGAGTTTCCGCATGACCAACGTGCAAGATGTTGGCAAATCAACCGAACAGTTCAGTTGGGGCAAAACGACACCCGACGAGCCGCAGTTTCGCCATTTCGCAATGACGCGCGCCGTTACGGGGCGCATCGTGTTGTATCTCGATGGCGAGGAAATCGCGCCGCCATCTGGCACGAAAACGGCGGTAAATACCTCGCTACCCGCGAAGTTCAAACACGTCGGCCTCGGGCGACTGTCCACGAGCCGCTACTCGGTTGACATCGATGAATTCTGCTTGTTTCAAAGGGAATTAACCATGAAAGAAATCCGCACCTTGGCGGGGAAGTAGCCGTGCGCCACCCGCAGTTGCTGATCTGCGCCTTCGACGATTGGCTCGCCAAACAGTTGGCAACGCTCGCCGCCGATAGCGGCTGGCTGCTGAAGGAATCACGGCAATCGGGGGCGTGCCTCGCGATGCTCGTTCCACCCCGGCCGACGGTCGTCGTCGCCCAACTCGACCCGCGTTCGGATACCACGAACCCGCTCGCATTCTTGGCGGACATTCACCGCATCGCCCCTGATGCCGCCACGGTCGTCGTCAGCGATAGCAAACTCAACGACGACGATCGCGCCCACTGGACCGCACTCGCGTTCGATCTCGGCGCACGTTACGTCACGTTCCCGCCACTGTTTCGGCAAAACCTCGAAGACATCGTCAGCGGGTTGATGGCGTCGCGAATTCGGGCGGACACGCGATGAGCAAAACCCGCGAATTGCCGATGCTCGACGAACGCCGTTGCACCGGTTGCGGAGACTGCGTAACGATCTGCCCGACCGACTGCCTGGCAATGGCCGGCGCGTTACCGTGGCTACCGCGCCCTTACGATTGCATCGCTTGCTACGCCTGCGAGATCATCTGCCCAAGTGATGCGATTGTGCTGCAAAAAGTACTGCCAGAATTTTGTTGACAGGCCCAACCGAGTCGGTATTGTTCGCTCGGCACGGACTCGATTACTGGCCGAGTTGCGGCAATACAGGAGGTGGGCGTAAGATGCGTAAAGCAAGTTTCGCGTTTGCGGTGGTGGCAGTCATTCTGGCAACGGCAGGAACGGCGTCGGCGCAGGCTCCGTTCGTTTCGAAGCCGATCGACACGGATAAATACCTCATCCGTCCGTCGGCGGCCATCGGCAACGCCACGGGGCAAGCCACCAACGGCATCATTCGCACGGCGGCGTTGACGGTGGCCAACACCATCGAAGACAACGGCTTCGTGCGAACATTTAACAACGTGCTCGGTCGCCGTGCGCAACCGACGCCGAACCAGGCCGGTTTCAGCGCGTTGCCAATGGCTTCGTCGTATCAATCGATGAAGTACCGAAACTCGTTCGTGCCACTCTCGCCGATTGCGTCGACGTACGGCAAGTCGCCGAACATTCGTTAGTGGAAAATTAGCCGAGTTCCCTGGGTTCGCGGAAACCGCGACTCAGGGCTATACTTCGCGGCTGAAAATGACACTTCGTAACAAGGCGAAAACCTCTTATTTTGGTAGCCGCAGGTCTTTAGCCTGCGTGACTTCCACCATCAACGACAATGGGTCGTGGTGATTCTTCGAAACACGACGGTTCGTACGCCCGGAATGAACGTTTTGTGCATATCGCGTCGCGTCTCGAAGACTCGCCACGACTGATTTTCTAGGGTATTTGCCCCCGCGCAGGCTAAAGACCTGCGGCTACCAGAATCAGAAAAGAATTGGTACGTTGTGCCATCTGAAAAGGTATCACTCTCTGCCGCGTGAAGTATAATCGCTGATATTCCGTTTGGATAAAAACCGAAACCCGGATCACCCGAACAGACCGTTAACAGCCACTTCACTTCACTTGGCATCCCCCCACGGAACAATTCCCGAATTTCTTCAACTGCGGGAAGGATAAATGGATTGCATTCTTCGCGGTTCGTTACCATAATGCCGATGGGTTGATCGTTCACTTTTCAAAAAGGGCTGTCATGCAACGCGTACTTGCGAATCTCGGTTTCGTCACATTGGGCGTGCTCATCCTGCTTCTCAGCGCGAGCGATGCGAACTCGGAAGAGAAGAAAAAAGGCGGAGCCAAGAAGAAAAACGATGGCATCGTCGAAGACTGGGGCAAGCCAGACGATTTCGAGGCGGGCAAGTTCGTCGCGTTCTGGCTTTGGAACGAAGACGATACGTGGTATTTCCGAACGACTGGCGGCGGTGAAAAGGCTACGCACCGTTTCCACGGTAAAATCGCGGTGGTCGGCGGAAAGCTCATCGATTTGAAAGGCGAAAAAGGCGAGTACGGCGGCAAAAACGTTGATCGCTACGTGTTCAAAAAATCGTTCATCGAGTTCGACTTCAAAACTGCCGGCGGCACCGACGGTTTGAACTTCAAAGTCAGCGAGGCCGCAACCGAGTTGAAGTTTAGCATCGCAATCGACGGCGATGCGAAGCCAAAACACATCCGCGTCGGCAAAGCGGGCGATCACCCGTTCGAAGCTGAGTTTAAGGCACCCGCTCACCCCGTCAACAAGAGCAAGAAGTAACAGTGATCGAAGGGATCTCGTATTCATGGCTGGGATCTGTGACGTCGGATGCATCCGCACCGATCTCACAGAGCCATCTAGAAGTGCGGTGGGTCATATCTTTGAAAGTTTTGCGAAATCTATTGCTCGCCCGAATAAATGGGGGTATCCTTTGTATTACTGCTAACGACTCGTTCGATTCCCACCTGCCTGGAGATTCTCTCCCATGTTCACTTTCCTCGGCCAACGACAGCCATTTTGCGATAACGTCCATCGCCGGAACTTCCTCAAGATCGGGGCATTCGGTGCGGGGTTGACTCTCGCCGATCAGTTGCGCGTGAGTGCGGCCACGAAGGGCACTTCGACGACACCGCCGAAACAGGCGATTATGATTTACCTGCCCGGCGGCCCGAGTCACATCGACATGTACGACCCGAAGCCCGACGCACCGGCCGAGTTTCGCGGCGAATTCAAGCCGATTCAGACCAACGTCACTGGCTTACAGATCAGCGAGCATATGCCGATGCAGGCGAAAATGTTCGACAAACTCTCCGTCATTCGCTCGGTGGTTTCGGTCGACGAACACAGCGACTCGTACGTGATGACCGGCTACCCCGAACAAGTCAATCGCACCGTCGGCCATCCGTCATTCGGCTCGGTGGTGTCGAAACTCGGCGGCGGTATCGAAGACGTGCCACCGTACGTTTCGCTTCGCGGTATGAGTACCGGCACCGAACCGGGCTACCTCGGCGTGGCACATCGTCCGTTCACACCAGATGGTGCGGGCCGCGAAAACCTGCGTGCGAAATTCGCGACGTCCAAGATGGACGAGCGACGCGATCTGCTCGGTAAGTTCGACAGCGTGCGCCGCGACATCGACGCCAGTGGCACCATGAAGGGATTCGATGCCTTCACGCAACGCGCCTTCGACATGATTGCTTCCGGCACCGTTCGCAAGGCGCTCGACCTCAAGCACGAAGAACCGCGAACGTTGGACCGCTATAAGGGTGTCGAGACGTTCCTCACCGCACGACGGCTGATCGAAGCCGGTGTCGGTTGCGTGACGCTCAGCTACGGCGGCTGGGACACGCACCAAAGCAACTTCAAGGAACTGAAAAAGCAGCTGCCGAACTACGATCGTGGCGTCGCGAATCTGATTCAAGACCTCAGCGATCGCGGCATGCTCGACGATGTCGTCGTGGTCGCGTGGGGCGAATTCGGTCGTTCGCCGAAGATCAACACATCCGATGCGGGGCGCGATCACTGGTCGCCCGTTATGAGCGCGATGGTGGCAGGCGGCGGCATGAAAATGGGGCAAGCAATCGGTGCAAGTTCCGCACGCGGCGAATATTCGAAAGATCGCCCGTACAAAGTGCCAAACGTACTCAGCACGCTGTACCGCGCGATGGGGATTGACTCCGCCGCCACCTTCCCGAACGGCAGCGGTCGCCCGATGTACATACTCGACGACCGCGATCTCGTGACGGAATTGGTGTAAATTCCGTCAGTCATTTCCCCGTCGTGTGGACGGTCAAAAACACCGACCCCACGACGCTTGCCCCGTCGCTGGCTTTCACGTTATACCCGAGTTGCATTTGCATCGCGGGCTTCGCCCCACCGGCGATTTTCACGAACACCGTTTTGCCATCTTCGCCGAGTTCGGCTGAGATCAGCTTCAGTTCATCTTGCCCTTCGGCATTCGCATCGGAGACTTTCCAGCGCTTCGAACCGTACTCGCCACTCCAGCGATAGTTCCACGTCGCACCGCGATAATTCGCCACGTTCGTAGCGGCTTTCGCATCGAGCATTCTGCTAAATGTCAATTTCACGCCATCGGTTACGACTTCCATTTTCACGGGAATATCGAGAGCTTTGCCGGTCGGTCGCACCCGTTGCAAACTACCGTCGGCTTTCGCTGCCGTCTGCCAGCCGTTCAGACCCACGACGTAGAGGTACGCCTCTTTCGGGTGAAACTTACCCGTGCGGGAACCCGACAGGAACCGCAACGGTAACTCGGTCGCCCCGCCTTGCACGACGCCCTCGATTTCCTGCCGCAATAGCACGAACGCCTTGCAGCGGCCATAGCTGAAGTGCAATGGCAACCCCGCGAGCGCACCCCAACGGGCATCGTTGGGAGCCCAGACCTGGCAGCCCGCCGAGTTGTCGACTTCCCGCGGCAACCAGCAGATCGGTTCGTCGTATGTCTTTGGCGAAACCTCGCGGTGGTGTGCCCGCATGTCGCCGTAGAAGCCGCCCTTCTTGTACTGATCGATCCGCGTTGCGGGCATCCAGTTGCCTTCTTGATCGGCCCCCGTCAGGATGCCCGTCGGCGACATCCCGAGGCCAATCGGGTGCCGGAACCCCGTCGCAAACACTTCGGCTTTGCTACCGTCTTTCAGAATGCGCATCAGGCAGCCACCGGTCGGCGTGTCGGTATCGCCGGTCTTGTGGAAGTAGAAGTTCCCTTGCGGATCGGTTTCGAGGCTTGTGTCGTACGAATGTTCGCCGCCCGAACAGTGCCAATCGTTGTTCACGCACTCGTAGAAATCGGCTTCGCCATCGTTGTTGGTATCGTGCAACCGCGTGAGTTGCCCGCGTTCGAGCACGTGAATTTTGCCATCGATCACCTTCAACCCGAGCGGCTGGTACAACCCCGTGGCGAACCGTTGCCAGTGGCATTCATCCTTCGCTTCATCGACGCGAACGAGCCAGACATCGCCGTGCGCGGTGGACATCGCGATGCGGCCATCGGGGAGGAAATCGACCGCCGTGCAGAAGAAGAGAGCCTTGTGCGGGTTGTCATACGGGATAGTCAGCGTGTCGACAGCAAATGGGCCATCGGCAGCACCGCGAACCAACTTCGTGACGAGCGGTTTGCCCCAACGCAGGCCGCCGGATTCGAGGAGTTTGTCGAAGTTTGCAACATCGCCAACGCGGTTGGATGGGTACGAGAACGATCCATCCGAGCGGTTAATGCCCGCCAAAATCGACAACGACCGATTGGCTTCCAGTCGAACTTCAAGTCTCTTTGGATTGGGGGGAATTCGCGTGCTTCTAGTTATCGACGGCTCGGCTCGCTTATTCAACTCAACGGTGTCCAACACCTCAACCCCTTGTACCTCGTACTTCAGCACCACGCAGTCATCGTGCAGATAATATCCCCGAAATTTCGCCCATTTCTCCGACAGTGGCGCGGTGTGTCGCTTCACGCCTGCATCCCACTTGCCCTCCGCATCGGCCCATCCCGGTCCCGGGGGAAGCGAGAATATCATCTCGCCCTTCGGCGTCGGCGTGTTCATCAGCCCAAAGCGACGGTCGCTGATGTTCACGAATCCGCCCGTCCAACCCGCCACCATTCGCATCGTGTTGCGGTCGAACGCGACTCCGGCTTCGCCAGTCTTGCCGAGTTTGATCACCGTGGCCTTATACGCCATCTGTTGATCTTTGCCAACGGGATAGCGGAAGCTGCAATTGAGCACCGGCCCGGTATCGGTCAGTTGGAAACGCTTGTCGTCCCACTCGGGGTCTTTCATCCGTTCGTACGGTTCGCCTTTGCCGATCGCCGGTCGCGGCGTCCACTCGCTGATGTCGATCGGCGCAACAATCGGTGCTTTCGGCGGATCGGCGGCAAAGATCGGCAAGCCGAACAGCACGAGTAGCAAAATGATCGACCGCATGGTGACACCTCAGCCGTGGGGAAAGCGTGATGACATCGTAACCGAAACCGCGGCGAAGCGGGAAACGAGATCCGTTTTGCGTTCGTCCCTTCTGTTCGTCATATCGCGGTCTACGTAAACTGTTCGTAAACCGCATGCGGCACCTCGTTACCCGGAGCGCTCTCTCTCATGGCGAAAATTGCAGTCAAGAAACCGATTGTCGAGATGGACGGCGACGAGATGACGCGGATCATCTGGCACAACATTCGCGAAAAGCTGATCCTGCCTTACCTCGATATCGACCTCAAATATTACGACCTCGGCATCGAGCATCGCGATGCGACCGACGACAAGGTGACTTACGATTCGGCCGAAGCGACCAAGAAACATGGCGTCGCGGTGAAGTGCGCCACGATCACGCCCGACGAATCGCGCGTCAAGGAGTTCGGCCTGAAGCGAATGTACCCGTCGCCGAACGGCACGATTCGCAACATCCTCAACGGCACGATTTTCCGCGAGCCGATCATTTGCAGCAACGTGCCGCGGCTTGTCAAGCACTGGGATAAACCCGTCGTCGTCGCCCGCCACGGCTTCGGCGATCAGTACAAAGCGAGCGAAATTTTGTTTCCCGGCGCGGGCACGGTGAAGCTGACGTACACCCCGGCCGACGGTGGGCCAGTCGTCGAACGCGAAGTGTACAAAGCTCCCGGTAGCGGCGTCACGATGGCGATGTACAACCTCGACGAATCGATCGTGGGCTTCGCACGGGCCTGCTTCAACTATGGCATGGACCGCGAATATTGCGTGTATCTTTCGACCAAGAACACGATCCTGAAAGTCTACGACGGACGGTTCAAGAACCTGTTCCAGGAAATCTTCGATAAGGAATTTAAGGCTGCGTACGAAGCCAAAAAACTCACGTACGAACACCGTTTGATCGACGACATGGTGGCCAGCAACATGAAGTGGAGCGGCGGCTATTTGTGGGCGTGCAAGAACTACGATGGCGACGTGCAATCGGACACCGTGGCCCAGGGTTACGGCTCGCTCGGCTTGATGACCTCGGTGTTGATGAGTCCCGACGGCAGCACGATCGAATCCGAGGCCGCACACGGCACCGTGACGCGCCACTATCGGATGCACCAGCAAGGCAAGCCGACCAGCACGAACCCGATCGCCTCGATTTACGCCTGGACACGCGGCCTGATTTACCGAGGCAAAATGGACCACACGCCAGACGTAGTGAAGTTCGCAGAGACCGTGGAAAAAGTCTGCGTCGACCTCGTCGAATCGGGCAAGATGACGAAAGACCTCGCACTCCTGATCGGCGAAACGACACCCTACCTAACGACCGAACAGTACCTCGAAGCCGTGAATCAAGAACTACAAAAACGTATGGGGTAAATGCCGAGACCACCCCGCGACAACCGTTACGGGGCAGGCAATCCATTTTGTGGTCGACGACATGAAATGACAGTCTATCCAATAGACCGCAATGTCAACACTTCTACAATTCTGGGTTCTATCAATTTTGCTATTGCTTGCCTCGTCTTGACACCTTCTGGGGTTCTGGGTACTGCCATCGCACACGGTGAATGACTTCCCTTGCAGGATGGTATCTCATGCGATTAACACGCCGGCAGATGATCGGCTCAACGTTCGCTCTCGTGGCTTCGGGATTGCCCGTTTCGGCACAGTCGGAGTCGGTAAGGCTCGCAGAAGAAACGAAGCCAGGCGAGTTTCAACGCTTCGATATTACGCTTGCGGTGGCGGGTGCGATGAAAGTCGATCGCGAGGGAAAGATCGAACGATTGCCGCTCGAAACGCGCGCGAAGCATCAGTTCGTCGAGCGAAACGAAGTGGCCACGGGAACCGGCACCGGGAAAGTCGTCCGGCATTATGCGGAAGCGACCTCGGACAGTTTCGTCGGTGGTGAAAAATCGAAGCGGACACTCGGTGCGGATCGCCGGTTGATTGTCGCGCAGCGCGGCAACGATGGCACCACGCAACTCAACCCCGATGGCCCACTGACCCGCGATGAACTCGACCTGGTGGCCGAGCATTTCGATACGTTCTGCCTGCCGTTGCTGCTTCCGAATAAAGATGTCAAACCTGGCGAGACGTGGCCGATCAGCCCCGAGGCCGCCCAGACCGCGTGCCTGTTTGCCGGGTTAATCAAGAACGAACTCGTCTGCAAACTGATCGAAGTCAAAGACGGAAAAGCGATTTTCGCGATCGACGGCAAAGCCGAAGGCATCGAACACGGCGCGAGCGTGAAGGTAATCGTTGCGGCCCGTGGAACCTTCGATGTCGCTGCGAAAAAGATCGTGTCGTTAACGTGGGAACAGACCGATGACCGTGACCGTGGGCCAATTGGACCGGCGATTGAAGCGAAGGCCACGATTGTGCTGACCCGTACGTCGGTCACTGAGGAGCCGAAAGAATTGTCGGTCGCCGTTCGCGAGAAACTCCCTGCCGACGGGAAGATCCCCGAACTGCTGATGCAACTTCGCCACACGGATCCGACTTCGAAATTCGAGATGGTCTACCCGCGGGATTGGCACATCGTGGTGCAAAACCAGACGCACCTCGTGATGCGGTTGATGGTGAAGGGCGAATTGATCGCACAGGCGACGATTGCCGAATGGAAGCCGACCGACATCAAGGGCGACCGCAAGGCCACGCTGAACGAGTTCGTCGATGCCACTGCAAAACAAGCAAATTGGGAGCCGAAGAAGGTACTTGAGAACGGCCCCATCCCTGCGGGCTTCGGTCGCCAACTTTATCGATTATCGGCGGCGGGCGTGCAAGACGGCATGGCCGTCGTGCAGTCGTTCCACCTGCTTACCGGCCCGGATGGCCAACAGATCGCGGTGACTTGCCTGACAAAACAAGAGACCGCCGGAAAAGTCGGCACCCGCGATGTCGCACTCGTCAATGCGATCGATTTCCCCGCGAAGAAGTGAAATTGCGGCGTACGCGCTAGCCGATGGCTCGTGCGACTTCGCCAGTTCGCGACTTCTCTCCTCCCCATCCACGGTTCGGTTTGTTATCGTGATAATGTCCGTTTGGTTTGGCAGGAAATCGACGCTTGTCGATTGGAGCTTGCCAAACCTTCCGGCGTAGATGAGGACGGTATGCGGATCGGCATCATCAGCGATACCCACGATCGACTGGAAATCGTCGCTGATGCGGTACGCCTGTTGGTCGAGAATCAGGTCGAACTCATCTTGCATTGTGGCGACATTGAAACTGCCGAAACTGTCGCACTCTTTCGCCCGATCCCTACGCATTTCGTCTTCGGGAACTGGGATAAAGAGAAAGTGAAACTCGCGGCGGCGATCCGCGAAGTAGGTGGACACCACCACGAATCGTTCGGCGCGATGGAACTCGTCGGTAAGCGGATCGCGTGGGTTCACAGCCACGACCGCCATCAGTTTTACGAACTCGAACACTGCAATTACTTCGATTATGTCTTCTACGGCCATACGCACATTCGCGAGCAACACCGCACGGGAAAAACGCTCGTCGCCAACCCCGGCGCGTTATTTCGCGCGAACCCGAAAACGTGCATCGTTCTCGATGTCGCTACCGGCGAAGTGAAACCGATCATCGTGCCGACGAGCGGTAAGCCCGGCGACTCGATGCAGAGCGTCCCAGGGCTAGTCAACCGCTCGTCGCCCGCACTCCCACCGCTCCCGCCAGAACCGGGCGGGTGAAGCCTCTCTGGTGAGTGCGGTTGACGCACAGCCAGTGAAACGATAAAATTGAGAGAACGATTAGGCCCCTTAGCCAAGTGGTAAGGCAACGGTTTGCAAAACCGTCACCCCCGGTTCGAATCCGGGAGGGGCCTCTTAGTCGAAAACCCTTGATACGCCGCGAAAATGCTGTTTTCGCGGCGTATTTCGTTTCTCCCGTCACTTTGCCAAATCGTCGCTATGTTTCGGTAGGTGTCGGTAAGTCTCGGTAGGTTTGGGAAAGACCGACACGCCGAGCGACACACCGACAACCGTAGCCAAGACCGCGACGAGTGCCTCGAGTTGTTCTCGGGGAACCGCTGCGAGAATTCCCGCCCCGTCGTCGGA
Organism: Limnoglobus sp.; assembly: GCA_043727665.1. Lineage (GTDB taxonomy): Bacteria > Planctomycetota > Planctomycetia > Gemmatales > Gemmataceae > Limnoglobus. The sequence continues at coordinate 11,222 of JAYSYI010000440.1, forward strand.
TTTTTGCCCCAGCCGATCTACGACCGCCGCCACGCCCGCCCGCGACGCGTGTGCGTACACCTCGAGCGTCAGCTTCGCGGAACTGTGCCGCACGAGTTCCTGGTACTCGACCGCCGTCGCGCCGGCCTCGACCAATCGCGTCGCGTACGTGTGTCGCAGCGAATGGAAGTCGGCGAAGCGCGGGCCGTCGGGTGTGTCGATCCGGTACGGCACGTTCGCTTGCGCGAGGTCCGCCCGGATCATCCGCGCCGATTTGATCACCCACCGGCCCGGCCACAGCGGTTCGGTCGCAACCCGACCGGCAGCGAACGCGCGGAGTTGCGCGGCGACATCGCGGGGAACTGGCTGGACTGCGGACCGGTCGTTCTTCGCGCTACGGCCCGGCAGGTGGATCGCCGGCGCGTCCCCCGTCAGGTGCAGGTGCGCGGGCGTGATCGCGGACAGTTCCTCGGCGCGGAACCCCGTCGCCGCGGCCGTCGTGTAAAGTAAGGCGCGTTGCGGGCCGTCGAGCCGGAACCGCCGGGACCGACACGCCGCTAGTAGCGCGTCGAACTCGCTCGAGGTGAACGGGCGGCGCGCGTGGACGCGATGGTTGCGCGCGTCGAACATCGGGATGCGATCGAACAGCGAGGCGGCGACCGGCAGGCGCTGCGTCGATAGCCACCACGCGAACCGCCGCGCGATCGAGACGTAGAAGTTGGCGGTCTGGTGCGAGAACCGCCGGGCGGGGTCGGCAACGCGGGCCGATAGCCACGCGGCGAGCGTCGCCGCCGCGTCGGGCTTGCCGAGGTCCGCGACCGTCGCCCACCCGCACCCGCCGCACAGGTCCGCGACACGCGCGGCAACCAACTCGACTTGCTTCGCCGACGGGCGCTTCGGCCGCGGGGATCGCGACGCGAGTCCGCTCGCCGCCGCCTCGCGGAATT
>JAYSYI010000441.1:0-4040 GCA_043727665.1 Limnoglobus sp.
CCGTCCGCCACGCGGGTCATGTAGTTCACCCACGACGAATACCAGATGAGATCGATGGCCCGGTGCGAGCCGAACGTCTCCGACAGGGCGGCGACATCGTCCGCCGTCACCGTGGCGGGCGCTTTCGAGAGTTTTGCCGCAAACGCGAACGCTTGCCGTTCGGCGTCGGCGAATTCGTCCCAATCACCGAGTGCCAGCTTCTTCGTGCGTAACTTCACTTCATCGTCTTTCAGGCCCGCGACCGCGAGCATCATGTTTCCATGACCCATTCAGTAGAAGCAATCGTTCGTCCGCGTGACTACCCAGAATAGCGAGCTACTGAACACGGGATTCGTCTTGCCTTCCAACTGATACGCGCGGAACGCAGCGAACCATGCCATCGTCATTTCGGGTTGATAACCGGCACTGACCGTCATCCAGACGATGGTGTCGGTCTGCTTCTTCATCTCCGGCGGCATCTTCTCGAACCGGCTCTTGTCGGGCATCGGAATCCGCGACTTCTTCGCCTTTTGCGTGGCGAGCGACTTGTCGAGTTCCTCGACGCCGACCTCCTTCCAGTCGTCGGGCGCACCGTACGACTTCTTCGGCGTCAGGCTTTTCACGGTGTCCCATGCGGGTCGAGCGGGTGCGTCGATCAGTGCCGGTTGCGCGACATCGTATTTGAAATCGACGGGCGGATAGGGGCCGTCTTTCTCGACGGTGGCACCGAGTGCATGAATGATGCGAAAGTGAAAGTTCGCGAATGCCACCGTGTGAACGAACGCGACGGCTTTCTCCGGCCCGAGGCGATCGATGACGGCCGCCATCTCAGGATCGGTGACGCTGTAACCGGCGGTCGTCAGTTTGCGTGCGACTTTCAAAATCTGTTGCTCGCCGGGCGTGACATCGCCATTGATGAAGTCGAGGATATCCGCTTCGGACACCCCCGCCCGCTTCAAGTCTGCACGCGCATAGGCTTTCGTGTAAGGGATTTTGAGCGAATCCGCGATCGACCATCGCACCTTCGCGGCAAGTTCCGCACCGAGCGGGTTCTTGACGCGGTGCAAGTAATCCAGTGCCAGCACGCCGCCCGTCGTCTTCGGCTGCGACACCGCCAGTGTTCGTGCCCATATGGGTAATTGCGGCGTTTCCCGAGGCAAGCGTTGCCACGCCTCTTTGTTATCGAGTGCCGGGAATCGCGGCGTATCCGCCGCCCGCACCGAACCGATCATCGCGACCGCCAGCAGTGCCAGCGCTTTGATAGTGGACGTCATGTTCCCCTCATTGTGTTGTGGAACTCAATCGTAACGAAATCGGTTGCGGCGTCAAATGGAAACTCGGTCGCGCGAACGTTCGTGACATCGATCACGTCATTCACGGGTTCACGCCCCGCGCTTCGCTACGCAAAGCCTGCGCGGCGCGGCTAAACGAAGATCGCTACAATCACTTCTTGCACGTACTTACCGAGGTTTGCTGTGAACGCGCTCACGTATTCGTTCGATGTCGTTGTCATCGGTGCGGGCCATGCGGGGACCGAGGCGGCGATGGCGGCGGCGCGGCTCGGTTTGAAAACGTGCTTGCTCACGATGAACGCCGATGCCGTGGGGCAGATGAGTTGCAACCCGGCTATCGGTGGCGTCGCGAAGGGGCAGATCGTCCGCGAGATCGATGCGCTCGGTGGCGTCATGGGCAAATGCACCGACGCGAGCGGCATCATGTTCAAAATGCTGAATGCGTCGAAAGGGCCAGCGATGCACTCGCCGCGGGCGCAATGCGATAAGAAGCTGTACCAGTTTACGATGAAACGCTGGGTGGAAGATCAACCGAACCTCACGCTGCGTCAGGAACTCATCGAAGGCTTGCTGATCGAAAATGAATGTGCGGTCGGCGTGTTGGCGCGGGGCGATACGCGTTACTTGGCGAAAGCGGTCATCCTGACGACGGGTACGTTCCTCAAGGCGCTCATGCATACGGGGGAAGCGAAGACGCGCGGCGGGCGGGCAGGGGATAACTCCGCCGAGGCGATGAGCGATAGTCTGGCATCCGCCGGTTTCGAACTCGCGCGGTTCAAGACGGGGACGCCGTGCCGACTCAATGGGCGAACGATTGATTTCTCGAAGCTCGAAGTCTCCGCCGGCGACCCGACACCGCGGCCGTTCAGTTATTCGACGGAGCGCATCGAAGTCCCGCAAGTCGTCTGCCACCTCACGCACACGAACGAGAAAGTTCACGCACTCATCCGCGCGAATCTCGACCGCGCACCGATGTACTCGGGGCAGATCCACGGGCGTGGCCCGCGCTACTGCCCATCGATCGAAGACAAAGTCGTGCGGTTCGCCGAGAAGGATAGCCATCAAATCTTCCTCGAACCGGAAGGGTTGCACACGCGCGAATACTATTGCAACGGCATCAGCACGAGTTTGCCGAAAGACGTACAAGCCGAAATGCTCAAGCTCATTCCCGGCCTGGAGAACGCCGAGGTGATGCGTTGGGGTTACGCGGTCGAGTACGATTACGCCCCGCCGACGCAACTTCACTCGACCCTGGAGACGAAGCCGATTGCGGGGTTGTACTTCGCCGGTCAGATCAACGGCACCACGGGTTACGAGGAAGCCGGGGCACAAGGGCTGATGGCGGGGTTGAATGCCGCACTCAAGATTAAGGGCGAGCCGCCGCTGATTCTCGATCGCAGCCAAGCGTACATCGGCGTGCTGATCGACGACCTCGTCACGAAGGGCGTCGATGAGCCGTACCGCATGTTCACATCGCGGGCGGAATATCGCCTCGTGTTACGCCACGACAACGCGGATCGTCGCCTTACGCCGATCGGGCACCAGATCGGCAGCGTCGACAATGCCGCGTGGGAACGGTTACAAGCGAAGGAACGCGGGATTGGCGAACTGCAGAACGCACTGAAGGCGAACAAGTCTGAGGGGGATAATCTGGCCACGTGGCTTCGGAGAACCGAGGTGCTTTGGGCGGATATCTGTGTGCGTTGCCCCGCGCTGGCCGAGTGGAACGACCGGCCCGATGTCGTCGAGCAAGTCGTGCTCGAAGCGAAGTATTCGGGGTACATCGACCGGCAAACCTCGGAGGTGGCGCGCTTCAAGAAGCTGGAAAACAAGCGAATTCCGGATAACTTCGACTTTGCAGGGATTTCGCAACTTCGGAATGAAGCCAAAGAGAAACTCAACCGGATCCGCCCCGTGAACATCGGCCAAGCAAGTCGGGTGAGTGGCATCACCCCGGCAGACTTGGCAGTGCTGTTGTTTTATTTGGATTGACCCGTTATACGCTGACTCGTCCGACGGGGCAGGAGCCGGGTTACCGGGGTTCTGCCGAACCTGTAAATGAGAGCCGCAAGATTTCGGGCTTCCCAAACTGTGTGAAACTTGGCAATATGGGTCAAGTTCGGTAAATGGGCGAGACGAAAGCTTATCGGTACCGAAGTGTAGTGTGTCTGGGCAAGGAGGGTCGTGCAGTCAAGGATTGACGGTGGCCGAACTTCGATAGTTTCGGCAAGCCTTTCTGATTTTGCGAATCAAGACCTTGTTGGCAAACGAGTTAAGTCGAATCGATAGGGTCGTGTCGCGTTGACAGGCAAGGATTGCCGGTTATACTTCGAGCGTGGTTTGGACGACGGGCTTCTCCAGCTTGTCTGCTTTATTCAAACCACGGGCACAGTTCCCTCTGACTGAAATCCCCCTTCTTGCGTGGAATACGCAATTCCGTGATTGCTGCGTTTTACCAGAGACATGGTTGTATCGGACAAGGATGTTTCCGATCCTGCATCGCGTTCACGTTGAGCGTGGAGAGGGATCTGCTTCATGAAAGCCGGCCGGAGCCGGCATGGGTGGATCGGCACATGAAGACAGTGTTTACGACAGGCGAGGCGGCCAAAATCTGCAAGGTCAGCCAACAAACCATCATCCGTTGCTTCGACAACGGACAACTCAAAGGCTTCCGCGTACCGGGATCGAAATTCCGGCGGATCCCCCGCGAGGCACTCTACAAGTTCATGCGCGATAACCAGATCCCGACCGATGCCCTCGAAAGTGGCA
>JAYSYI010000442.1:0-4027 GCA_043727665.1 Limnoglobus sp.
TGGACCCGCGAACGGATTGCCGCACTTCCGGCCGACGATTGGCGAAAAGAGAAAAACAAATGGTTCCAGGAACCGAACCTCACGCGCAATCTCGAACTCGTTGCGCATCTGAAAAATGTCGGCGAGCCGCACGGGAAATCGCCGGGCGAAGTGGCGATCGCCTGGGTGCTGCGACACCCGACTGTCACCGCCGCAATCGTCGGAGCACGAAAGCCCGGCCAACTGAGGGAATTGATGGGTGCCGCCGAATGGCGACTGAGCGACGGCGAAGCCGCAAGCATCGCGGCGCGGGTGTAAGTAGAGTTGGTGTTGGTGTCGTTGGCCTCGATAGAATCATTCGAGGTCAGTGGCAAATGAACGCGGATACAAGAGGGATTGTATTTTGCTTGACCGGTAGTCATCTTGACGTTATCGTACCATCAGCTAAGCCACTTGCTTTCTGCTTTCACAATGGAAAAAATGATTGCAAAATCTGACATTCCGTTTGAATGTTGGGTGCTAATTCCGAATTGGATTAGCCCACAGAAATTCACTGCCTTTGAAGAGTCGTTACTTGTTATGTGTGACTGCATCGGGAAGCCAGTTCTACTTGACGAATCAGTTAAATACGATTTTGTTTTAGATGAAAATGATGCGGACGCATTGATCACGTGCGTCGAACGATTTAGCAGCGACCTCTCTGGTCTGCCCATTCAATATTGCATTAATAGCAAATTGTATACGGTCAAATATCTCCAATAAGTCGCGATCCAAAAGACGGAATCCCTAAAAGGAAAAGCAATGACTGAAGTAACGATTGATATTCCAATTGCTGATGTGAACGGCTACCCGATCGACGCCTCGAAGCTCGATGGTGACGAAGAATGCCTCATGGAACGCTTGCACGAAAAATTCAGTGAGAAACCGGACTCCATCGAGTTCAAGACGCTTTGGATGGAACTTGTCGTGGGGATGTACGATCGGCGCAAGATGCCGCGAAAAGAGATGGTCACAAAGCCACTATTCAAAATTGCCCAATATTGGGACAGCCAGCTGATGGTGGAACAAGGACTCGCGACCGTTCCCCATTACCGCGAGCAATTGCGAGAGTTGTCGGATACGTATCCGACACGGAGGGCATTCTGCGATGCAACCGGATTGAGCGAAGACATGCTGAGCCACGTGCTGCATGGACGCAAAGAGCTATCCATTGCAGCGCTCGATCATGTTCTTTCACGAATCGGCTATGCCATCCGTATTGTGCCTTACACGAAGCCGACCCGATAACCTGCTTCAAAACTTCAAAACGATCACGCCAGGGACCAGCCTTTGCGGTACTCGCGATGGATATACTGTTCGGCTTCGGGGCAGTTGGTGGCCTTCATCGCTTCGGCGTCCCAGATCAGTTTTTTGCCGGCGAGGTAGGCGACGTTGCCGAGGTGGTTGGCTTCGGTCAACCAACCCGCGTAGTCGAAATGGCACGTTGTCGGGGCACCGGTTTTACAGGCGTGAATCCACTCGGCGTAGTGGCCAAGCGACTTGGCGATCGTCGGTTCGGGCTTTTTGAAGTCGACGAACTGTTTCTCCGGGAGCAGCAGATATTTGCCGTAATCCGATAGCAACATGCCTTTGTCGCCGACGAACAAGACGCCCGAATCCCACTTCGGGATCGTGCCATCGAGCACGGCGGGTGGCTTGTTTGCACCTTGGTACCAAGACAATTTGAGTGCGGGCATGTCGCCGCGTGGGCCGTACTCGTAGGTCGCTTGCATCGATGCCGGCGCAAGTTCGGCGTGTGCGGGTGGCCCGGACGCTTCGACGGTCAGCGGCGCTTTCAGCTTCAGTGCCCAGAACGGCAGATCGTTCCAGTGGCTGCCGAGGTCGGACATTGTGCCGTTGCCGAAATCCCACCAACGATACCACTTCGGCCCCGGCACGTAAATCGGGTGGAATGGCCGCATCGGTGCGGGGCCGATCCACAGATCCCAGTTCAACCCGGCGGGTACGGCGACGCTGTCTTTCGGCCGTTCCGTCACGTGCAAAATGTCGTTCTTTTTCGCGCCCTCCGCAGTTTGCAAACCCCACGTGCGGCCGACCCAAACGTGGCACTCGCGGACCGGTCCGATCGCATTCGTTTGAATCAACTCGACGACGCGGCGGTAGTTGTCTCCCGCGTGAATCTGCGTACCCATTTGCGTCGCGAGTTTCGTCTTCGCCGCCGCCTCGCGGATGACCCGTGCCTCGGCGATGTTGTGCGTCAGCGGTTTTTCGCAATAGACGTGCTTCCCCGAACGCAGTGCCGCGAGCGTCACCATGGCGTGCGTATGTTCGCACGTGCTGACGACGACGGCGTCAAATTCCTTTTCGTGGTCGAACAGCTTGCGGAAGTCGGCTTCCTGGCGGGCGTGCGGGTGGCTGGTGGCGGCCTTCGCGTTGGCCGCGCGGTCGACATCGCAGAGCGCGACGATGTTCTCGCTGGAAACGCCGCCCAAGTTGGCCGCGCCGCGACCGCCCGAGCCGACGATGGCGAGGTTGAGTTTCTCGTTCGCGCCATGAACGCGACGATACGAAAACGCGGGCAATGACAACGCACTGACAGCCGCAACACCGAGGAATTTACGACGAGTCGTCACAGGATCACCTGGGGTTAAGGGACTTGCATAAGGTACGCGATCAGGTCGGCCATCGCTTCGATGCTGATGTCTTTTTCGAGTCCTTCGGGCATCAGCGATAGGCCGGTGCTTTTCAGGCTTTCGATGTTGCTGCGGCTGACGGTGTCTTTCAAACCTTCGCCGCGAACGAACGTCACACTGGTTGCGGTTTCGAATTGAATCATCCCGGTGATGGTGCGGCCATCGTCGAGGTTGCAACTGTAATTCACGTACTGTGGGTTCACTTCGGCGTTCGGGTCGAGCACGTTCGTGAGGATCGCTTCGACGCCGCGATTCTTCATCGCCGCGAGGTTCGCACCGAGTTCCTGCCCGATGCCTTCGAGCTTGTGGCACGCGGCACAATTCTTGACGAACAAGATCTTGCCTTTCGCAGCATCGCCCTTGATTTCCAGGGCTTTGCGGTACTTCGTCACGACTTCAGTACGGCGGGCGGGCTTGAATGCCGCGAGCAAAACTGCGGCGCGCTTCTGTGTCGTGGGGTCTTTGTGCGCCATCAGGCGTTTGATCTGCGTGCCATCGAGGTTCACGGGCGAAAACGTCTGTTTCTCGATCGCATCGAGTAGGACCGTGATGCGTTCTTTGCGCGATAATATCGCTTCGCCGGCGGCGGCGCGCAGTCGCGGTGAAAGCGTTGGCCAGTTTTTCAAAAGGATCTCAGCGAGTGCCGGATCGCCGAAGCGATCCAGCACGGCGAGTGCCGCAAGTTGGACTTCGCCGGGCTGTTTGAGGTCGAGCAATTTCACGAGCGTTCCGCGGACATCGGCGAGGTGGCCGAGCGCGAGCGTACGGACAGCAGCGATGCGATCTTCGACGGGTTGCGTCTCGTCGACGATTGTGGCTGTGGCGCTTTTTAACAATCGCGTCAAGCGTTCGGGTGGCACGACTTTCGCGAACGCTTTCTTCAAATTGTCGCCGCCTTCGTTCGCCGCTTGCAACAGCGTCAGCGTGAATGCGCCTTCCGTTTCCGGCAGTTTTTGAATCGCAGTGCTGAGCAAGATCGCGTCTTCAACACGGTTTTGGCGCGATAGCATCTTTACGCAATCGACGAGGAACGCCTTCGAATTCGGGTGCGAACGCACCTTCGCGTCTAACAGCATCTCGGCGCAAATCGCCCCCGCCGCATCGCCGAGTGCGGTCATGGCGGCGAAGCGTTCCCAGCGATCCATCGTGCCCGATTGCAGGTACTTCTCGGTTGCCACTTTCGCAACCGATGGCGATGTTAGTTCGCCGATCGTGAACGCCAACTGCAACCGCACGAATGCGTCTTTCGAATCGGCGAGTGCGATCAGCGCATTGAGGCTCGCCGGGGACGCGGGCACCGTGGGCAGCAATCGCAGTGCGTGTTCTTGCACTCGTGGCGAAACATTGGCAAGTGC
>JAYSYI010000443.1:0-4026 GCA_043727665.1 Limnoglobus sp.
CGTATCGCCACGCATCTCACCCGCACAATTAGCGGAACTCAAAGCGCACCTCGACGATGTCGACTTGAGACGGGCGGCAATCCACGAGAAGGCCAAACGGCACGACGTGATGGCGCACATAGCCACTTACGGCGAAGTCGCACCGAACGCGAAAGAGATCATCCACCTCGGCGCAACCTCTTGCTACGTGACCGATAATGCGGACTTGATCTTGATGCGCGAATCGCTGAACGCGGTCTGCATATCGTTGGCGAACCTCATCGATTCGCTCGCCCGATTTGCGGAAACGTGGAAGGACGAGCCGACACTCGGTTACACGCACTTCCAGCCCGCGCAACTGACGACCGTAGGCAAACGCGCGACGCTGTGGTGCTACGATTTCGTGCTCGATTTGCACGAACTCGAACGCCGCCGCGACGAATTACCGTTCCGCGGCGCGAAGGGCACGACGGGCACGCAAGCGAGCTTTCTGGCATTGTTTCAAGGCGATCACGAGAAAGTGCGGGCACTGGATCGGCTGGTTGCGAAGAAAATGGACTTCGAGCGAATCTTCCCCGTCACGGGGCAGACGTACTCCCGGAAGATCGATTCGTACATTCTCGATGGGCTATCGGGCCTGGCACAATCGGCGCACAAATGGGGAACGGACTTGCGTTTGCTCGCGCACAAACAGGAAGTCGATGAGCCACAAGAAGCCGAGCAAGTCGGTTCGAGCGCGATGGCGTACAAGCGGAATCCAATGCGAGCAGAACGGCTCTGTTCGTTGTCGCGGTTTCTGATGGGCCTTCCCGCGATGGCGGCCCAAACGCACGCCACGCAGTGGCTCGAACGCACACTGGACGATTCCGCAGCCCGACGGCTGTACATCCCGCAAGCGTTCCTGTGTGCCGACGCCATCCTTCGCATCGCGCTCAACGTCTCGAATGGCCTCGCCGTGAATCAGCCGATCGTGGCCAAAACCGTGCGCGAGTTCCTCCCGTATATGGCGACGGAGAACGTCATGATGGCCGCCGTCGCGTCGGGGGCGGACCGCCAGCACGTTCACCACGTCGTGCGCGAACATAGCTACGCCGTCACCGAACGCATCAAGCAGGGCGTCGGCATCTCCACGGAGCTTTTCGACCGCCTCAAATCGGATCCGGCGTTCTCGAAAGTCGATTTCGAATCGATCCTCGTGCCTCGTCAATTCGTAGGCCGCGCGCCGGAACAAGTCGTCGAGTTTATCGACACGGAAGTGACACCGATCCGTAAACGTTATGCCGATTCGCTCGGGCAACGTGCCGAACTTCGCGTCTGAGATCGTTCCAACTTTGCTAACTGCTGCTTGAAAACTGTGCGTAATGCGCAGTTTGGGGTAATCGTACGTACCGAGTAAGTTTTACCGATCCGCTCGCAATTCAACGCTTGTAACAATTATGCGCATTTTAGTGGTTGAAACTCGCTCGCTTGTGTCTACTATTGTTACTCTCTGGCACCAAGTGGACGGTGGCCAGGCGTTTTGCACATTCAAGGAGTCTCAGCTTGATGTTCTCCACCTCACTGACGGCGTTGGCGCTGTCGACCTTGTTGGCGTCGGGAATCCCTACACCGGCGACATGGCAGCCCAATTACCGTGCCGCGGTCTTGCGAGCTGCCAACGATAAGAAACCGCTGGCGGTGTTTTTGGTGAAAGACGACGCGGCCGTGAAGGCGATTCCCGCCGATGCACTCGACAAGTTGAATCGCGAATATATCGCGGTGATCGTCAACACCGAAACTGCGAGTGGCAAGACGCTCGCCACGTCGTTCGAGATGACCGAAGGACTCGTGATCAGCGACATCACGGGAGAGAAGCAAGCGTTCCGCCATGTGGGTTCGATACCCACAGCCGAGCTGCCTTCGACGCTCGAACGCTTCGCACACGTCAGCCAGGTAGTGACTGCCACGGAAACGCAAGGCATCGTCATTTACGCCGAACCGGTTGCTCCCGTCTATTCCCAGTCACCCGCTCCCGTTTACTACCCGCAAGCGACACGACCCACGCCGATTCGAAATATCGTCGGCGCGACGTTGAACGTAGTCGGAGCGATCATTCCTGGCGCACCCGTGTGCCGGACCTGACCGAAGTAATCCTTTTGCCAGCCGGTTCGGCTGGTTCGCTCAGTCGTTATTGTTGAATTGGGAAAAGCTTCTGAAAGCCGATACGAATCTCTTTCGTGTCGGCGGCTTTCAAAACGTCCTCATTCGCACGGTCTAACAACTTACGTTCGAGATCGGGCTGGAATCGCTTCACCAGTTTCTGTACCGTTTCGCCGATCGTGCGTGCCGGCAGGCCGTTCATGCCCAACGCCCGCTCGACGACGATGCGATCCACGAAGACATCGGCTTGCGTCACGCGAAAACGCAACACCAGTTCGGGAACGGCCGTTCCCGGCTTGAATTCGAATCGATTCGTCGCTTCGCATTGCAGTCGAACCACTGCCATGGCACCTGCGCGGGTTTCGGTGCTCAGCAAACGGATGCCAGACTTCCAGAGTTGTTGCTCAAAATTCAGTTCCACCAACGTACTGATCGTCGCATCAAACGTCATTCGCCCCGATTCTTCTGACACCATGTTCGACAGGGAAAGCATCATCGTGTTTTCCGGGTCGCGGGCTGCGATCTTCAGTCGGTGCCAATGGCCATCGTTGCGGAGGTCGCGTTGCGTTTCGAGCCGATACCGGTGGAGTTTGACACCGACGGTCACTTCGCGTTGTTTGTCCCAATTCTCGTGAGTTTCTACCAACGGCTTCGGTATATGCTTGATTAGCAAATCGCGGACTACCACTGTTAATGTGAGATCGGCCGGTGATGGCGATTGCGCATTCGCGATACGATAGGAGAGAAAAATGAGGACAATTGCGAAATAACGGTTCATGGTGGGTACTCCATTGGGAGGATGATCGCACCCGTTATTCGACGCTTGCCCGCGTTGCTTAAAAGGATGACGCGATTATCGTTGAAACTTGCACCGCAAGCGTTGCGGTGGTTCCTCATCGATAGCGATATGCCCAGACTTTTACCCCATCTATGACGGTGAACACCTTTCGTTTCGGGTCGAAGTACGCGAGTCGCTTGCTGCCGGTTGGCATGGGGTCGCCTTCAGGCTTCCGCTTTGTCCATGTGGTTTTGTCTGGATCGTAGGCCCAGATCGCGTTGGTTTTATAATCGAGTAATAACCCGTGTCCGCTGGCAGGGTCGTGTTGGAAGGTGCTGAACGCATCGTGGCCGTATGGCACTTCGTCGGCGTCTTTTCCGAAACTCAAAACCTTCTTCCATGAGTTCGCTTTCAGGTCGAAATGATGTGTGGATTTGTGCCGATGGACTATCAACATCTTGCGGGCCGGATCGTAGTAGCCGACTTGCTCCGGCTCAGCCGCGTGTTCTTCGAACGCCTTGCCGCCACCGTTGGCTTTCAGGTTCGTCCACTCGTTGACCTTCGGATCGTACTTCCATGTGCCATGCATTTGCCAGTTATTCGCGTGCCAAATCGCCCCTTTGAGATCGGGTATGTATTCGAGCATCCCTCCGAAGATCTCCCTCGGGTACGGTTTCGTCTGTTTGAGCGGCTTCCATGTCGCAGTGGCTGGATTGAACGACCAAAGTGGCGGGCCGGTGTATAGTTCCGCGACATCGCCTTTGAGCCGTACCACCATCTTTTTCTGCTCGGTCACCCACGTATTCAGGAACAGCAGTTCCTTGCGTTCCGGATCGTACGTCAGGCCCCACCACGTGTGCGCGATAATTCCAGGGCCACCACGTTTTGTGACGAACACGCCATCAGCAAATCGCACGTCGGAGTCGTCTTTGCCGAGTCCGGTGTAGTCGCGGTCATTGTCGGGTGCGTAGAGCATCACCCATGTCAGCGATACGAGGTCGAATTCCCAGACGTCGTTGAGGCGGTGCGGCACGGCGTGGTTCGCTCCGCAAAATAACGCCCGCCCGCGATCTGCCGCCCAGCACATTTTGATTGAGTAATCGCGGCCACGCGGACCTGTCTTGTGCAAA
>JAYSYI010000444.1:0-4020 GCA_043727665.1 Limnoglobus sp.
CTTCAAGTACAAACGCAACGATTCGAGTACGCTCGTCAAGATCGTTTGTCGCCGTGCGTCGGCCAACGTCTTGCTGGTCTGTCCCGTTTTTCGCGCTTCAATCGGCGGTCGCAGCCCGCGTTCCACTTCGTTGTTCGTGCCGCCTACTGGCTTCATTTCCCCGTTCGGTTGCTTCACGCCCGCAGTCGTTACAAACGGAAATAACTCGTCATCCAAGGCGATTCGCATAATCTCGTTCACCAGCCGACCAAAATCACCCGCCAGTCCGTCGAGCGTCGACAAGTTCCGTCGCCAGAGCGGACTGTACAAATTGAGGATCTCGTCGTCGAGTTCCGCGACGCGTTTGACGCGACTGCATTATTGCGTGTCTCGTCTTCCTGCATGCGACGGGATTCGCGGAAAATCTCAAGTAACCGGTCCGCGAACGTGCGGTACTACTCGTTCGACAGATCTTGCAGCGTCAGCTGGATCAAGTCCTTGATGTCGTCCGGTACCCGTCTGGTTTTCACGTTCTCGCAAGTCGATGGCTCGGTCCATTTGTGCCGAAGTCAATGACATACTCGCTACCCGGTTGTCAGCTCACGACTTTTCCCGATGCCCGATGCACGTTCCTAAATACGCACGGAAACGTGCGACACGATATCACGGCTGACGGGCAGGTGAGGCGGGAAATTATCCTTACACCGGCGAACGCTCCGCGATATGACTCACTTCCCCATGCTGACGGGTGTCAGCGGAATTGGCTGTGGCAGGTTGTTGGGGTTCGTTGGCGATGCGGACGATTGCGGTGCGTACTCGGATGGAGGCGGCAGCTCGTTGCCCGGAGATGCGGCTCCGCCGGTTGGGTAGCCGGCCGGTGCGCTAAAGATCGGCGCTGATGTCATACCGGTCGGTATCGATTGCGGGTACGTTGCGAAGCCTGAACTGATCGCGGGGCTGTTGTTGTAGTACGGCTGCGGTACCATCGGCATCGTTGCCATGGCGTTGCCGGAGTAGCGTGGTTGCTGGGCCATTTGGCCTTGGGACACGCCTGTGCTACGCGATGTCGGCGTGTCGCAGCGTTCACGGCAACTGCTGAACCGCGAACGTTCGCTACACGTTCGGCAGCCGGAATTGCTGGCGAGAATGGCGATGCCGAGAATACTCCACCACAATCGGCTCATGATTTTTGACCTCGTTTGCGAACGTGTCGGTTCGCCAGATTCAGAACTTTAATTAATTCTGACAGTCGGTAAAATCATTCCAAGCCGAGATCGCGCATAAAAATACCCGCCAGGGATTCCCCAGCGGGTACGCTCGTCGAATTCCACACAGCTTCGCTGGCCGTTACAACCAAATTAACCGGCTTTCTTTGCCGTGCCGACGCCCTTTGCCACGATTTCCTTCTTGAGGTAATCGAGAGCGGCTTCGAGTTGGCGGTCCTTGAACGGCGCTTTCGCGGCCTTCTGTGGCGTGATTGCCTTACCGATATGCTCCTTGTCGTAAAGCAATTCGCCGAGATCCTGGCGCTCTTCTCGCGTGATCTTCACTTCGTAGCCCTTGGTCGGCGACACGCCCCATTCGTCTTCGGGCTTGCCCGTCGTGCTTCGCTTGTCGATGTTACGGCCGAGCGGTGGGAAGTATCGCGCGGTCGTCAGTTTGAACACGCCACCAGTGGTATCGAACGGGTCGACGGTCTGCACGCTACCTTTGCCGTAGCTGCGTTCGCCGATGATCACCGCACGGTCGTAATCTTGCAGCACGGCCGAAACGATCTCCGATGCACTCGCACTGCCACCGTTGACGAGGCACGCCATCGGGAACTTCGACTTGTTGAAGTTCAGGTCGGGTTCGCCGGAGTCGTAGTGTTTGTCTTCCTTGCCGACTCGCGGTGTCACCTTCAAAAGCAGGCCGCTTTCGATGAACATGTCGGAGATCAGCAATGCACCGGGCAGTGTGCCACCGGGGTTAAAGCGCAGGTCGAGGACGAAGCCCTTGATCCCCTGGCGGGTGAGTTTCTGCATCGCCGCATGCAGTTCGGCGGCGGTACGTGGGCCGAACTGACTGAGGTAAACGTAGCCGATCTTGTTCTCTTCATCGATCATAAACTCCCAATTGTCCTTCTCGCCCCGCTTGACGCCGAACACGGTTTCGAGCGAGACGCGACCGCGTTCGATGTCGAGCACGATCGGTTCCTTAACGCCTTCGCGTTCGATGACGATCGTGATCGGGATCCCCGGTTTGCCGAGGATGATCTCGATCGCTTTGTCGGTCTTGATGCCGCGCATCGAGACGACTTTTTCCGCGTCGGCGGGAAGTGGCTTCCCTTCGGGATCGACTTCGCGGCGAACCTCCACAATGAGATCGCCCGCCTTGACGCCGGCCTTGTAAGCGGGACTGCCTTTGATCGGCGAAACGACGAGCAAACCATCGCGGGCAAGGTCGCGGCGAATGTGAATGCCGATGCCGCTGAACTGCGACTTAAGTCGGCTTTCTTCGCGCTTCATCGTTTCTTTGTCGAAGTAGCGCGTGTGCGGGTCGCCGATGCTTTCGGCCATCATGCCGAGCGCGATGTCGGCGTCTTTTTGGTTGTCGAGGTCTTCGCGTTTGCCGAGTTTCGTGCGTGCGGTCATCAGCAAATTCTTCAGTGCATCGGCATCGAGTGTCTTGGCGGTTTTCAGAATCGCTTCGATGTCCGCAGGGACCGGCTCTTCGATTCGCTTGTACAGTCCGCGGATCGCGCCGGCGACGAGATCGCCTTCATTGAGGACTTTGACGTACTTGACCTTGAGCGTTTCGGCGGCGAGTTCGACGATCTGCGTGAAGGTGGCGGCATCCTTCGCGGGCAGCACCATCGCCTCGGCGAGTTTCGCACGACTAGCCAGGAATTCTTCCGTGTTTAGCTTCGCATCGGTCAGTTCCTGATACTTCTTCCGCAGTTCCTGATGGTTCTTCAGCGTCGGCATTCGGCTCAATAACTTCACGCCTTCTTCGACCGCGTCCTTGGGCAACGTGCCGGCTTTTACAATCGTGTCGAACGCCGCAAGGCGCTTCAGCGAAGCGGGACTGGCATCTGGATTGCGCGTAATTGCAAAGTGGCTGTTCGTCGCCCCGGCCGCGATTGGGATCGCTTCCTTCTCGCTGACGGTTTTGCCGAGCAACCGGGCCTGCGTCGTGATTTCCTTGTCGAGGTAACGTGTCAGTTCGTCGATGCAAATCAGCCCATCGGGTTCGTAGCCTTCCACGTCGGCTGCCCCTTTGAGTCCTGCAACGACCGTGGCCGTGAACAATCCGCCGTCGTCCTTCATGATCGGATCGTTGCCGGGAAGGTTCGATAACACGACGACTTTATCGCGAACGGGGGCTTCGTCTTCGTCTTTGTCTTCGGGCGTGGAACCATAGATCGCGCCGAACAGCGAGAACGCATTCGGCTCCGCGATGATTTCCTTACCGGCGTCGTAACCTTTGAAGTTGACGTCGAGGAACGCGCAGAGTTTTTGCGACTTCACTTCCTTGAGTTCGGTGGCCAGATCCTCGCCGAGTACGCCGTTCTTCGCACGGTCGGTCACCGTCGATTCGTTGGCGAAGAACGCGAACTTATCGATACCCACGGGGCAGCCCCGGCCGTAAAGGCCGATCAGCAGCAGGTCGTCTTTGCCGGTTTTGGCGACGGCCTGATGCACGGCCGCGATGATGTTTTCGCGAGTCGCGAGTTTGCTGCCACGCTTCGCATCGGCGACCGACGTGAGCAGAATGATGCGGTCCGCCGGGATGCCGAGATACTTGGCATCGGCGAGCAGATCGTACATCGCTTTGGCGTCGACATCGGCCGATGGCCGCGGTTGGATCGCCTTGTCGCCGAACTGGCTGACGCCAACGATGACAGCGAACGCACCCTGCGTTTTCGGCGGGGCGACAACCTCGGCCGCAATGAGGTGAACATCACAAGCAACGAGAGCCGCAAGCGAGAGGAAAAGCGAGGCAAAACGTTTCATGGCCGTCATGGTCCTTTCTGGACACCACCGCATTCGATGATGCGAA
>JAYSYI010000445.1:0-4015 GCA_043727665.1 Limnoglobus sp.
ATGACATAGAAAAGGCGCGTCCGGTCGATTTTGAGGCGCCTCCGGTCGATTTTATGTCGGTATATTCGGCTTATGCGTTATTGATTGCACTTGGCGCAAACCATGACAGGATACGGCAAAACTGCCCGAAACGGATCAGCGATATGCGATCAAAAAGTGGCATTTTGAGACCGAAAAACACCCGAAAACACGGTTTTGGCGCGTCCGCAATTCTGACTTACGTCGATTCTGGCGTGGTAAAATGACCCCAATCCACCTCATTGGGGTAACGCAATATGATCCGCATCGTGTACTGGCTCATCGCGTTCGCGGGGATTGTGCCGGTTGTTGCCGCGCAAGAGAAGCCAGTTGCGGACGTACGGACGGCAACGAAACTCGGGCTGCAACGGCTGTACCAGGCGGGGCGGAACTGGCAGGAAAACGCCACGTGCTTCTCGTGCCATCACCAGCCGTTGCCGATGTTCGCGGCCACCGAAGCGGCGGCGGTTGGAATTGCCGTTGAAGCGAAAGAACTCAAGTACCAGGCCGACTTCACGCACGATTACTTCCAGCCCCGCATCGAGACGATGATCGCGGGGAAGCACGTGCCCGGTGGTTCCGCCACGGCGACGTACGGGCTGTGGGCGATGATGTTGGACCGTCGCCCCGCCGACGATACCACAACGGCGATTGTCGCGTATTTGTTGCATATCCAAGGTAAAGAAGGCCCGTGGGTACCGTCGTGTACGCGGGCACCGATGAACGCGAAAGTCGGCACGACAGTTTTGGCGCTGATCGGCATGACGCATTACGCCAGCGAAACGCAGCAAAAAGAAGTGGCGAAAGCCGCAATTGCGGCCGAAACCTGGCTCGCGAAAGCGCCACTCGCCAGCACTGACGACCGCTTCTGGCGACTCTGGGGGCTGCACCGTTCATCGGGAAATGCAACGGAAATCAAGGAACTGCGCACGACGCTGATTGCGGACCAACAAAAGGACGGCGGTTGGTCGCAGATGAAGAGCATGGCGAGCGATGCGTATGCAACGGGGCAAGCGTTGTACGTGCTCCGCCAGACTGGAACGCCACGCGACGACGCGATTGCGACTCGTGCCGCCGACTATCTCGTTCGCACGCAACACGCCGATGGTTCGTGGCGTGTAGAGACCCGTGTGAAGGCCGTTCAGCCGTATTTCGACAACGGCGACCCGTACGAAAAGCACCAGTTCCTGTCCGTTGCCGCGACATCCTGGGCGACCGCAGCGCTCGCGCAGATGCTGCCGAAGCGAGAGTAAAACGAACGCTTATGCCGGTTGCACGGCGAGCGTTGCGCGAATTGCAGTTACCAACGAAATGGGTCGCGATTCGTTGTATCTGCGTCACCCGACGGACGATGACTATCTGATACTGCATCTAATGGGGCGAATTATGAATCCGCACGGCACTCCCAATCCCAACTTTCGGTCGTGGCTCAGCGCAGCCACACTTGCCGCCGGACTGAGCGTGAATGGCTTCGCGCAAGCTCCTGTCGACCCCATCGAACGTGCGAAGGCGACGCAAACCATCGCGGAGCAGAAGGCCGAGAACGAAATCGCCGAGGCGATCGCCGGCGCCGATAAACTCAAGATCGTTTCCACGGTCAAAGCGATTCAACGGCTGAAGGAAGCGCAGGTCGGGCTGGCGTTGGCCGTCAGTCTGGGGCAGGCGAAACGCACGGAGCTGGATGCGAAGCTCGAAGCGAAAATCGGCATTCTCGAAGGGAAATCGCCCCGAGCGACTACCGATACGCCAACAAACGCTGTCAAGATACGCGAAAAGCTCGACCAACTGAAAGCGGCGCAGGAACTGAGCGAAGTGGCGGAAGGGTTGAAGAAGGCCGCCGATGCCGCCGATGCGAATCGCTTTAACGACGCCCGACGGCATGTGTTGAGCCTCGCGGAAAAGTACCCGAACAACCCGCAAGTGATCGCGCTCAGCGGACAGACGAACACCAGCGACCAACTACGTGCGAACCAGAAACTCTCTCGCGATTACGCCGATGCATGGCTCGTCAACCAACGGCAAGTCGTGGCTTCGTCGATCCCGACGACCGACGATATTCAATTCCCCGACGCGAAAAAGTGGCAAGCCCTGACGAAGGCGCGAAAGAACCAGGACCGCATCCAGTTGTCGCCAAAAGAAGAATCGATCCTCAAGTCGCTCGATACCGCGTTCCTGGCAAACTTCGCGGATCGGCCATTCGAGGAAGCACTGCAAGAACTGTCGAACACGATCGATCAGCCGATCTTCATCGACAAGAAATCGCTCGAAGACGCAGGCTTGGACTTGTCGCGGAAGGTGACATTCAAAGGCAACGTGACGGCACGCACCGCATTGCGGGCACTCTTGCAGGCGAATCAGCTCACGTTCATCGTCAAGGAAGAGATGATTCAGGTCGTGACGCTGGAACGTGCGGAAAAGGAACTCACGACGCGCTCGTACTACCTCGGCGACCTCGTGCAGGGCGTTGGCCCGTTCGGAAACGCCGTCGTCTGGGGGCCAAACTTGAGCTACCAGCAAACCGTAACCAACAGCGAAACCATCGTGAAATCGATCACCGATTCGATCGATCCGCGTTGCTGGAAGCAAAATAACGGCCCCTGCACGATCACGTTTCACATGCCCACGATGTCCGTGGTGGTACGTGCCAGTACCGAAGTTCACGCATCAATGGGCTACACCGTGGGGAAGAAGTAACAACTCGAAGTTTCTCGCGGGACTGGTGCTCCGCGCATTTCTACGCGACAAAATCCACACGCCGTTTGCACGCGCTGGGCCGGTTGGCGACAATCTACCAGTATGAAGACTTTGCTGGCGTTTTTGCGATCGATCCCCTCCAACGAAACGGGGTCGGACTCTGTGCTTCTGAAACGGTTCCTCGATGGGACCGATGAGGGAGCGTTTGCGGAGTTGGTGCGTCGGCATGGGCCATTGGTTTGGTCGGTCTGTCGTGCGGGTTTGCGGAATGCAACTGATGCCGAAGATGCTTTTCAGACGGTGTTTATGGTGCTGTTGCGGCGCAGCCACCGTTTACGAGATCGCGAAACCATCGGCCCGTGGCTATATCGCGTGACTGTCTGGACGGTGCGGAATTTGAGCCGCAAGAATCATCGGCAGCAACTTCGCCGCGTCGAGTTATTCGAGACTTTCGCAGCACCGATACCGCAACGTTCGTTCGATGTCGACGATGCACTCGCCGACCTTCCCGAGAAATACCGCACGCCGATTGTGCTTTGCCTGATGCAAGGCTGGTCGCGCAGTGAAGCCGCCCAGATGCTCGGCTGCCCCGAAGGCACGTTGTCGTCGCTGTTGCACCGCGGCCTCGAAAAACTGCGAAATCGCATGGCGGGCAAGACCGCACTCGTTTTCGGTGGCCTGACACTACCGCCCGCCACACTGATGGCCGCCACAGTACACATGGCGATTCGCTTCCCGGAGGTCGCCGGCATCGCGCCGACGATCCTCGCCACAACTAACGGAGTTTTGCGAATGTTCCCCACAATGAAATGGCTGGCGTGCGGACTACTCGCGCTCGCCGGTACGACGATCGGCCTCGGCTTCGGCCTCGTGCCATCGTCCGAACCGCAAGCCATCGCACAAGACCCGGTCAAACCGCTACCGATAAAAGCGCCGTTGCCACTACCTGCGATTCCCGTGCTTGCGCCGAAAGCCGAAGCTGCACCGAAGCCACCCGCGAAGCCGAAACTGCTGGCGACTTTTGCCGAAAACAAAGCGCAAGCGTGGTCGGTGGCGTTCTCGCCCGATGGCAAAACGGTCGCCTCCGGCGCGGGCGGCACGCTCGGCAATCCTGGCGAATTGAAGCTCTGGGACGTGAAGACGAACAAGGAATTGTTCCTCGTCGAAACCGCGAAATCCGTGCGCTGGGTGGCATTCTCACCCGATGGCAAAACGATCGCCACCGCCGAACACGACAACAACGCCTATCTGCGGGATGCCATCACCGGCAAGACAATTCGCACCTTCAAAGGGCACACTTCGG
>JAYSYI010000446.1:0-12038 GCA_043727665.1 Limnoglobus sp.
CCGCGAAACGATTTCCTCTCGCGGCAAACTCGCTTGCGCCTCGATGCCGAGATCATCCGCGATGTCGCACTTTCCGCGAGTGGTTCGCTGACACCAAAAATCGGCGGGCCGTCGGTCTATCCGCCGCAACCGCGCGAAGTGTTCGCATTCACGCAGAGCAACCACGCCTGGCCGGAAAGCAAAGGGCCGGACCGCTACCGCCGTGGCATGTACACGTTCATCTGGCGACAAAGCCAACACCCACTGCTGACGACGTTCGACGGAGCCGACGCGCAGACATCGTGTACGAAACGCAACCGCAGCAACACGCCGCTACAAGCCCTGCACATGGCGAACGACCCCGTGTTCGTCGAACTGGCGGAGATGTTGGGCAAGCGGATTTTGAAGGACGGCCCGAAAGATGATGCCGGACGATTGGCGTTCGCGTATCGCATCTGTTTTAGCCGCGAGCCGACTGCGGGTGAGAGTACGCGGTTACTATCGTACATCCGCGAACCGCACGGCACGCCGGAAAAGAGTTGGGCCGCCGTGGCACGGGTATTGATGAACCTCGATGAATTCATCGTCCGCGAATAATGCGATTTCAACAAGGTCACCCGATGAACGCACACTTGCTCCACAACACCCGTCGGCACTTTTTTCGCGATTGCGGCGTCGGCGTGGGATCGATGGCGCTCTCGACGTTGCTCTCTTCGGCGGCGAGTGTCAGCCCACTGACACCGCGTAAGCCACACTTCCCCGCGAAGGCGAAAGCGGTAATTTACCTGTTCATGGCGGGTGGGCCATCGCAACTGGAACTGTTCTCGCCGAAGCCCGAGTTGAACAAACTCGGCGGGCAGAAGGTGCCCGATTCGTTCACGAAGGGGAAGCGGTTCGCGTTCATTAAGGGCGATGCGAAACTGCTGGCGTCGTCGCGGAAGTTCGCGAAGTACGGCGAGTGCGGGATGGACCTCAGCGAACTGTTGCCGCATCACCGCGAAATCGCCGACGACGTGACGTGGATCCGCAGCATGAAGACCGACGTCTTCAATCACGGCCCCGCGAAGGTGTTCATGAACACCGGCTCGCCGCAGTTCGGTCGGCCGGGCATGGGCGCATGGGTGACGTACGGCCTCGGTTCGGAGTCGCAAAATTTGCCCGGTTTCGTGGTGTTGCAGTCGGGGCCACGCGGGCCACGGGGTGGGGCCGCAATGTGGTCGAACGGGTTCCTGCCGTCGGTGTATCAGGGCGTGCCGTTCCTGAAAGGGCCAAGCCCGATCCTCGATTTGTCGTCGCCGATGGGCATTAATTCGAAACAGCAGGGTGCGTTCGTCGACACGGTTGCGGACCTCAACCGGTTGCGATTGACAGAGGTCGGCGACCCGGAAATCGAGACGCGCATCGCCGCCTACGAGATGGCGTACCAGATGCAGACCGCCGCGCCGGAACTGATGGACATCACGCGGGAAGACAAGAAAACGCTCGCCGAATACGGTGCGGAACCGGGCAAGAGTTCGTTCGCGAATAACTGCCTGCTCGCGCGGCGGCTCGTCGAACGCGGCGTGCGGTTCGTGCAGCTATACCACACCGATTGGGACCATCACGGCGGCGCGATCGACCTCGGGAAGTCGCTCGAACAAGCGTGCAAGGAAACCGATCAGCCCGCGGCGGCGCTCGTCAAAGACCTGAAGCGAATGGGACTGCTCGATTCGACGCTCGTCATCTGGGGTGGTGAATTCGGAAGGACGCCGATGGGCGAAACCCGCGAGACGGTCGGCCGCGATCACCACGTCGATGCGTTCACGATGTGGATGGCCGGGGCGGGCATGAAACGCGGTGCCGTCTACGGCGAAACCGACGCGATTGGCTACAATATCACCGAAAAACCAGTCCACGTCCACGATCTGCAAGCGACGATCTTGCAGCAACTCGGCCTCGATCACACGAAACTAACGTACCGCTTTCAGGGCCGCGATTATCGCCTCACCGACGTTCATGGCCACGTCGTCAAAGACATCCTTGCGTAAATACGAGCCTTCTATGTCTGCGGTTGAATTGCGAAATCTGGACGATGCCCGCCGGTATGTGTTGCAGGGGCTTTGGCTCTCGCGTGCCGAACCGCCGATGGCGGCGCGGGTTCGCGTGGCACTCGAATGGGCGCTGGAAATTGCGTCGAGCGGGTACCTACTGCCGCCAATTGGCATCGTGGCCGACCTCGGCACGATCGTCTTCGGCGTCGAGTTTTCGAAACGAACGAAAGAGCAAACCGTCGTTCCGAACTGGCCGATGAATCTCGGTCGTAGTTACGAAGATCACGTCCTCGGCAAGCTCGATTCGGATATCCACTTCGACCGCGCCAGTGATGGCCTGCGCCGTTACGAGGGGCCTGATCGGACGAAGGGGCTTGCGTATCTCGTGAACCAAATGGCCGAGCGGCTCGGTGTGGGCGGCGTCGATTTGTCGCCAGCGGTGATACGCGGCCTGTTGACGATGAACCCGGCGGAATTACTGAAAGAAGGCTTTGAAAGCCTCGAAAACGACGGCTCGATGCCAGTATTAGTCGAGCAATACGAGACGTGGGTGAAGCACAGTCGGCGGTTCGGCGAACTCCTCAGTGAAGAAGATGCCGTCGCCATTGAACAGCGCACGGCACTCGCCGACCTGAGCCAGTACGTGGCACACCGGCAGATTCTTCAGCAGACGGCAATCCTCGAATCGCAGTTGCCGACACGCCCCGTTCGCCCGCTCGTAGGCCGCAAGGAAGTGCCGACGCGGGTACTCGACGAAGACCATTACCCGATCGGCGGCTACACTTCGATTTCGAATCGCGGCAGCATGGAGAGCCTGCTACATTCGCAACTCGCGTTCATGGAAACCGAGGAGCGCCCAGACCTGTTCGACATCAAATATGCCCGCGATGAACTCTTCTATTATTCGCGCGACGAGAACCAGTTTCTGCGGCGACGGCGCACATTCGTCTTCTCATTTTCATCCGACTTAGTCGCGGCCCGTTTCAAGGATCCGGAACTTCCCTGCCAGCGAATCGTGCTGATCTCCGCACTGGTGCTGACGCTGATTCGACGACTCGAAGACTGGCTCGGCTACGATGCACTTCGGTTCGAGTTGGTCTTCCCAAAGCTCGGGAAAGACTCGCCGCTAGCGCAAGAAACGAAGCTGTTCGAAATTCTGCTGCTCGAACTGCGTTCGCGCAACGTGGCGTTCGTGATTCCCGCCGACGATTCCGCCGCAATCGTGACGCACTGCGCGACGTTGTCGCGTGCCGCACAGGTGCAGGTTCTCGAACTCGCCGTGGCGCCGACGATGGTCGGCCCCGATGGCGTCGTGCTGGTGCAACTCGGCATTGATGGCCCGCAACCGCAACTCGTCGATGCACGCGGATCGCGCGTCGAACTCGACGCCGACCCCGTGGAATCGTGGGCCGATGCGGCGCGGAAAATCCTCGCGATGTGGATCTGATTACGGCTTCGTTTCGGTCGCCCAATCAATGCCATTCTTGAGCAGTATCTCGAACGCGGGTTTCGCGAAATCATCCGCACTTCCTAGGCACGTGTAGAAGACGCGACCGCGTTTCGTCGCCTTCTCGCGCACCCACGCCAACGGCTCCGCAGGGTTGTCACCGCACTTGCCCGTGAGCAACACGACGGCATCATTTGCGAGTGGATTCGACTTGTACAACCACGATGGATAATCGACCGCCTCGGCGGGCCAGCCTTGCAGTATCGGGTGCGCCTTCGCGGTCGCACTGGCGATTTCGACCTTGGTTTTCAGCATGTTCGGGTAGTGCCCTTTGTATTCGCAGCCGAGAATCTCCTTATCGAACGCCTCCCACATCGTCACGCCATCGGGTAGGTTTTCGCCCTTGCGCGGCGCGAAGGCATGGCTACTCGTGCGAATCGCGATCACCGGTTTACCCGCCAGTACGAACCGCTTCACCGCCTCCAGTTCCGCCGTCAACAGCGGCTTTCGGCGCACGCTCACGAGCATCGCGTCGGCGGTGTTCAGCAACTCGATTCCGGGCAAGCTGTGCTTCACTTTGGCATCCGCGAACACGAACGATACGCGGTACGTTTGACCGAGTTGTTTGCGTGCGAACGCGGGTAGCGTCCGTTTGGTTTTGTACTCGTCTTCGGCAGCGAGAATTACCAGATGCGGTCGTGTGTCGGCCTTGAAGCGGAACTCGTTGCCGCCGAGAAAGTCCGCACTCGTTACTGTCGGACACCAGTGTTTCTCGATGTGCTCGACCACGAGGTCGGTACCGGTGAAGTGGCTGACGAACGGCGCTTTCGCGGGGTTGTACATCGTGTCGGTCATGTCGCGAACGAGCACCACATTGAGCCCCTGCTGCGTCAGTTGGCGAATCGCGAACGGTCGGCCGAGCACGCACATATTCGTGTGAACGCCCATGATCGCAACGTTCTCGATGCCGCGTTGCTTCATGAGGTAATACGCCTCCGCCGAATCGGTGATCGCGTCGCCGTCGACGATTTTCAGCGCATCGTGCTGGTGGCTCCATGCACGATAGTTCTTGACCGTCTCTTCGCAACCGCCGTCGGTATCGTCGATCGGCAGCGCTGACTCTTTCTTCGGGTCGAGTTTGCACCAGCGTTCGAGCGGCACTTTCGGTTCGACTTTCGGCGCAATCATGGCAAGTTTGCGGCCGGGGTGATCTTTATAAAACTCCATCGTATCGCTGGGGCAGTGGATGATGAGTGCCCCTTTCTTGCGTGCGATTGTAATCAGTTCGTTCATTCGCGGGGCCAACTCGCCGACGCGTGCCGTGGAGCTTGGGCACCAGTGTTTGTCCCACATATCGCAAACGACGATCGCTGTTTTCTTCGCGTCCCAGTTCGTCGGCTTCACCTGAATGTGATAACGCCCCGACGCCGGTTCCGTCTCCGTGCGGCTACGCGATTGAAGCGCGAACGACTCCGGCGTTTCCGCAACTAGCGGCCATGCCCACACCCCAACCCACACTAACGCAACAACACGCATCATGGCGATTCCCCTTCGAGGTCGTTTCAGCAGAAGCGGCGATGGCCAATTTGCTCGCGGAGATCGAACGGCTTCGCGAACGGGCACGAGGCGATTCGACTCACGGCATCAGGTGCGGCCGCAGCAAGAGCGGCCCCGCTTCTTTCAGAAGCTCATCGAATATCTGGCGATCCGTTAGACCCTGGTCGATCATTTTTGCGAGTTCATCGCGTCGAAAGTTTGGCATTGTACAGCCGTTGGGGTTGCAACTGGCCAGCGTGTAAAAGTGCCCCGTACAAGTGTTTTTACTGATGCCACACGTGCAATACGTACTTGCGAGGCACCACTCGATCCGCTCGGCTTTGGTGCGTGCGCGGTCGATGTCGGGCGGGTAAATGCTCGCGTCGATCGCTTCCGGTGGGGCGGTCATTTTCATCATCAGTCGTTGGCCGATTTTCAGTTCGGACGATTCCAGTTCGCCGACAACGAGCCGCAACACAGTGCGCTCCCGCCATGGCGTGACGGATTTCACGATCGCCTTGATACTCGGCGACGCTTGCAGTTGCACGCTATCGCCCGCGCTCAGCAACCGCCCCCAACGCATCGCTTCGTGGTCGAGTGTCAGTTCGAGTTCGCCGCTAAATAAATGCAGGAACGTGAGCGTGCCCGGCAGGCCGTCGTCGATCCAGCGTTGCCGCAACCAGGTTTTTTGCTCGGTTCGCTTCTTCTCTAAATCGTCCGGTGCGAACTTCGGCTTCTCGGTTTTCTTCTGTTGCAAGCGGCCATGCATGTCGAATTCGCTGAGTTCGTCGGCGAGCATCACGACGGCTACGGGCGTTTTCTTGCGGTCGAGTTTGAGCCACGCCCAGACGCGATCTCCGGTCTTAAATTGCTCGAGCCGTCCCCACCAGCCGCCGATTTTCAGTTCTGCATCGGGTTCGATCGGCCAGGTCTTTTCTTCTTTCTCGCCATCGAGCAACAGCGTGACGGTGCGGGCTTTCGCATCGATGCCTTTTACAGTGGCGAACGGCTTCGGCAATAACCTTAGGAACTCGGCAGTCCCCGCGAGTGCCTTCACCTTCTTGTTCGTCTCGGTCGCCGATTTCGGATTCGCGTAAATGCTGCCCGTCGGATACTCGGCGGCCCACGCGAACCATTTCACTTGCACGCTATCGACCCACTCGAGCGTGAAACCTTTTAATTCGCCTTCAGTACAGCGGCCGGCGACATCCCAAAACGACTTCGTTTCGGCGTCTTGGACACGGCCGGCAACGAGTGCCATCGTGAGCTTTCGTGCAGGTGCGACCGGTGTTCCCGCGGGTACTGGCACGCCGATATCGATTGTCGATACACCGGTGTCATCGGGTTGCGGGGCATTGTATTTCCGGGGCTGCGATGCGAGTGGCCGATACGCCGATGCGGTCCGCGTCTTCGGTTCCCAGAGCACGACGAGCGGTTCGCCGTTAATTTCATCCAAAATGAAGCCGCTCTTTTCCAACTCTGCGATCGGGTAGGTCCGTGCGACTTTCCCTGTCCAAATGCCGAGGATCGCATCACCCGATTTTAGCCGTGGGTCCAGCTTCATGCGGGACTTCACCGAGTCGGCGTTCTCCGTCGTTGGCAGTTCGACCGCCTTGTATTTTTCGAACATGCGATAAGCGACGGCGTTCGGATAGTTCGCAAGCCACCAACCCCAATCGCTAACGAGGGTCGGCGTGGGTGTCAGCCGCGTACCGATTTTTGGCCCTGCGAACGCCACGCCGGTAAGGCACGAATACAGCGTGCCATCGGCGTGTTTCATCACCATCACGCCGTTCCGCCAGCCGTGGAAACGGAACTCGTACGACGGTGCAAAACCCCGCGCAAAACCGGCATCCGGGTCGGACACGAACACGCCGTAACTGTCGGAGATTACGCGATAGGCATTCAAAAAGAAGCGAAACGGGATTGCACCGCCTTCGGAATATCCGCGCGTCCACGACAACACGCGGTCTTCGGGTTTGAGTTCGGTGGCGCGACGTTTGGCTTCGTCGACGCAGTGCGAACAGGCCGGGTTTACGAGTGTGGGAAACGCTTCGGGCTTGCCGACAACGGGCGATGCATCGGGCCGTTCGGCAGCCGTACACACGCCCATTAACAATGGCACGAAACACACCGCCAAGGGAAATTGTCGCATCGGAAGAGTCTCCTTCGTTGCGTTCGTTCTATTCAGAAAGTCAGTTGAACGCGACTGCGACCCAGAATTGCGAGAGATTCCGGACGGTTGACATCTTTAAGTGATTTGCATAGACTAGTTTGCAGCACAGACTAGTCTGCAATAGCTATACGAAGGTTTGTTATGAACGACCCCTCGACGACCGACGCGCTCCCTTCGCCGGAGCAGATGCGCAATTACTTCGCTGCGGCGAAGGCGGCCCAGGAAGCGCGCCGCCTCCAGGAAGCCTCGCGGGCGATCATCACTGGCAACATTGCGGCCGCCATCTGCCTGATCGAAACCACTCTCGTTGTGCAACACGCAGGTTGGACTGACGATACGGGTAAGATGCTCGTGCTGGACGGAGTGCTATTTGGGTACATTGCCCTGGCGGTCTTATCAATGCGTTGGTTGAAGCGACAGCGATCGCGAAATTCCGTTTACGTACTGAATCAATTCGAGGCGCAGCGAGTGCCTGCTGGTCGGGTTCGTGCCGTGGCGATGCTCGTCTTTGCTTTCATGGTTCTCTGCACGGGTGTTGCGTTTTGGACGATTGATGTCAACCGCGTGCCCCAGTGGGCGATCATCGCGGCGCTCAGCATTGGCCCACTTTTTGCGGTCGGTTACTTCGTGTGCCGATTTGTGATGTTTCGTTTCTGGGAGGATCTCCTGTTCGCGGCGGCCGTGGGGTTGGCCTATCTGCCGTTCCCATTCCTAGCTTGGCACCTGGCACCGCTTTGTCTTGCGTCGTTTCCGATGGTAATCGTGGGAACGGCTAGTTTGCACTTCCGTTGGGTTCGCTGGCAACGATCTGCGTCGCTTCAGAATGCGGAATCCGCAAACGAGGAGGTGCGTTTGTGAGCGATGCGCAATCGATCGTCCTCGACCCCGTGATTCATGAAGCGGCTCGGCTTGTGATCGTATCTGTGCTCAACGAATGCGGTGCCGCCAGCTTTAACTTCCTGCTTGGCACCACCGGATTGACGCGCGGCAACCTCTCCGCGCACATGGTTCGGCTGGTCGCCTCGGGCTATGTGGAAGAGAGCAAACAGATCGTCGACCGCAAAATGCTGACCGAATATCGCCTGATGCCCGTCGGTCGAAAGGCATTCGCTAAGTATCGCGTCGAGTGGATGCGGTTGACAACGGAGCCGAACGGACGGGCGACGTGAATGGCTTCTCCAATCCTTCGCGCTGCATACGGTGGACGGTTTTCGGTTCTGCGATAAGATTTATCTACTAATGGTTTGCGCGGTGGGCTGAACCTCCAGTTCGGCTCTCGGCTCCTATTAAAATGGCTTCTGTCGAAGTCTAGGGTGCAGGTGGCTCTTGTTCCCGCCCGTTCGGGTCGTTCGACCCCACGGGAGTTCGCAACCGATTTCCTTCTGGAAGGAGCCGGACCGCTATTCGGACCGGCCGACGACGATGCTCGATAACGTACGCAATATCGGAATCATGGCCCACGTGGACGCCGGGAAAACCACCACCACCGAGCGGATTCTGTATTACAGCGGCACCAAACACAAAGTCGGCGACGTCGACGACGGCGATACCACTACGGACTTCGACCCGCTCGAGCGGCAGAAGGGGATCACGATCAACTCGGCGGCTGTGTCGATCGACTGGGCCGACCGCGATGGCAACCCCATCTACATCAACATCATCGATACCCCCGGCCACGTCGACTTCACCGCCGAAGTCGAGCGATCGCTGCGCGTCCTCGACGGCGCAATTGGCGTGTTCTGCGCCAAGGGTGGCGTCGAAGTGCAGTCCGAAACCGTTTGGCGACAGGCCACCAAATACAAGGTGCCACGGCTGGCGTACGTCAACAAGCTCGACCGAATGGGCGCGAACTTCTGGGCCTGCGTCGAGCAGATGAAAACTAAGCTGCGTGCGAACCCCGTCGTCGTCACCATCCCGGCGGGTCAAGATGAAGCGCTCGAAGGGATCATCGACCTGATCAAGATGGAACTCATCACGCGCGACCTCACCGACAAAACGAACCGCAAGTTCTACACGGTGCCGGTCCCGGAGAAGTACATCGACGAAGCGACGCTGCGACGCGAACAGATGCTCGACGCGATCTCGGTGGCATCGGACGAAATCACCGAAGCCGTGCTGGAAGGCAAAGAGATCAGCGAAACGCAGATCCGCAAGGCGCTCCGCAAGGGGACGCTCGATAACCTGTTCACGCCGGTACACTGCGGCAGTTCGAAGATGTTCCACGGGGTGCAACACCTGCTGGACCTCGTCGTCGACTGCCTGCCGAACCCGACGCAGCGTCCGCCGATCGTGGCGACGCACCCGAAGACGAAGGAAGTCGTCATTCGTACGCCGGACCCGAGTCAGCCGATGTCGGCACTCGCGTTCAAGACCGTTGCCGAAACAAACGGCGACCTCGTGTACATTCGCGTGTATTCGGGCGAACTGCGACCGGGCGAAAACTACCTGAACACCACAACGGGCAAGAAGGAACGGATCGCACGCTTCTACCGCATGATGGGTGACAAGCGAATTTCGCTCGACAAGGCAGGCCCTGGCGACATCGTCGCGGCTATGGGCCTCGCAGATACGTTCACCGGGAACACGCTCAGCGACCCGGATAGTCCCGTCGCGCTCGAAGCGATCCAGTTCCCGAAGCCGGTGATCGCGCAGGCTCTGACGTTCTCGAAGTTGCTCGATGCGGGCAAGGTCGGCGAGGCACTCAACCGCCTCGTTCGCGACGACCCGACGTTGAAAACGCACACCGACGACGAAACCAAGGAAACCATCCTTAGCGGGATGGGCGAGCTTCACTTGGAAATTTCGATCGAGAAACTGAAACGCGCCGTCGGCATCCGCCAAGACGACATCGATTCGGTCAAACTCGGTAAGCCGCGCGTGGCGTACCGCCAGTGCTTCGCACGCACCGTGGACTTCGAATACAAGTTCCAGAAGCAGACCGGTGGCCGCGGTAAGTTCGCCGTAATCGCGGTGAAGTTCGCACCGCTGAAGCCAGAAGAAGTCGAAGAGAAAATCAAGGAGATCGAGGAACTCAACGATCCGAAGATCAAGCCCGATCCGAACAACGTCTACTTCGTGAACAGCATCACGCAAGGGGCGATCGACAAACAGTACATCCCGAGCGTGGAGGAAGGCCTCCGTGAAGCGGCAAAGAAGGGGTACAAATACCCGTTCCCGTTTGTCGACCTGGAGTTCGAACTCCACTTCGGGAAAATGCACGATGTCGACTCCTCGCAAGATGCGTTCTACCTGTGTGCGCTCGAAGCATTCCGCGAAGCCGAAACGAAGGCGGGCATTCAGTTGCTCGAGCCGATCATGAAAGTCGTGGTCGTGTCGCCGAAGGACTACCAGGGCCAGATTGCCGGTAACATCAGCAGCAAACGCGGCGTGATTGAAGAGACCAGCGAAGACAACGGCGTCGCGCAGGTGATGGCGAAGATCCCGCTCGCAAACTTGTTCGGTTATACGAGCGACTTGCGAAGTGCCACGAAGGGCCAAGCGAGTTTCAGCATGGAATTCAGCCACTACGCGGCGGTGTCGGTCGAACTCGCGGACATCCCGAAGGATCAGACGAAGAAGTAATCGCCCACGAAAACCCCGAACCCCGGCGACATCGCCGGGGTTTATTCGTTGGGCATGGTTCAAAACGAGGTGTCTTTGGCTATCAGGCGCGTCCTTCGTTCTTCATTTTCCGGTAGCCGCAGGTCTTTAGCCTGCGCGGGGGAAACAACCCTAAAAAACCAGTCGTGGCGAGTCTTCGAGACGCGACGCGATAAGCACAAAACGGTCATTCCGAGCGTACGAACCGTCGTGTTTCGAAGACTCACCACGACCCTCAGCGATTGCTCGTGGCAAACGCAGGCTAAAGACCTGCGACTACCAGAATAAGACAAGAAAAGAAAACGTTTCCCAGGTTTGAAACATCCCATTCGTTGACACACACTCTCGCGAGAATGCCATGCCCCGTGCCGATGTTGCCCACGAACGCCTTGCCATTGCCGCCATCGAGAACCTGAAAGGCACCGCGACGCTCGACAAGACGCTGAACTCCGAAGCTCGCGTGGCCGCGAAATTCGAGGCGCTGTACGATGCCGGACTGGCGAAGTTGTGCAAATATCCGCAGATCGGCGAGATCGACATCGCCGATTCGACGAAGTGTACCGAGAAAGGTTTCCACGACCTACGCGAACTGCCACAACTTCAGAAACTGCTGCTGGGCAAGTCGAACACGAACGACAAAGCCGTGGCGGAGATTGGCCACATGCGATCGCTCGAAACCTTGTATCTCGGCGAATCGAAGATCACCGACGTCGGCCTTGCGTCACTCAAAGAGTTGGACGATTGGAAATCGCTCGACCCCTACGAAACGAAGATCAACGACCGCGGCCTCGTGCTACTCAAAGCCTTGGCCAAGCTCGAAGAACTCAACCTCGCCGGGACGAAAATCACCGATGAGGGCGTGATTTCGCTGAAAGAAGTCACCACGTTAAAGCTGCTGAAACTCACGCGCACCGGTGCCACTGACAAAGGGATCAGCGCCCTCGAAGCGGCGCTGCCGAAGCTCAACGTGCGGCGATGAGGAAGTATGTCGTGCTATTAGAGGGGTCGCAACGATTGGCATCGTGGCTTCTCGCGTTTCGTAAACTCGCCACGACTCCTCGCTTGCGCGCCAGCGTGGGAACCGTTCCTGCATCGTGGGCAACGCCATTTCAATTGGGATAATCTTATCACATTAAAAACGCATATTATGGTGGCGGGATCGGTGGGCGGACACCCGCTCGCCTAAGATGACAATCGAACTCTGTCCGGAGTATCCGCATGCCATCGAGGCGTTACAGGACGTCGAAGCCGCCTTGACGCTGACTGTCGG
>JAYSYI010000447.1:0-12033 GCA_043727665.1 Limnoglobus sp.
GACGCTCGCGTCCGCCATCGCCGCGAAACTGCCGCTCGACTCGGAAACCGCCGTATGGCTCGGCAACATCGGCGACGAACTGTCCGCGAAACTCGCCGCTGTGGGGCTGATACCTGTCAGACAAAACGCAACGTTGGGCGCGTTTTTAGAAGAATACATCACGCGAAATGCTCACGAATGGAAACCTGGAACACTCACTCAAGTCAAGCAACGATGTAACAATTTATTCGACGCCTTCGGGGCAGAACGAGACTTGCGAACCATCACATCAGATGAGGCAGAGACTTATAAACTCTGCCAACAGTCGAAAGGCTTGGCAGACGCGACACTGCATCGGAGGTTTCGCGCATACCGAACAATGTTTGCCGATGCTGTACGACGCAAACTGCTTGTAACTAATCCATTCGCTGAAGTTCACTGTCGTGAAGGAGACGTCACGAAACGCCAGTTCTATGTTTCAGTCGACAGCATCAATCGTATTCTTGACGAAGCAAATCCATGTTGGAGGACGATTGTCGCGTTGGCAAGGTTTGCCGAGCCACGAACACCTTCAGAAACCTTGATGCTACGTTGGGATTGCGTCAATTTGGTCACAGGTCGCATGGTAATCGAGTCAAGCAAAACAGATGAGCGAGTGATGCCCATCATTGCGTCGCTCCGCCCATATTTGGAAGAAAGTTTCGAACTCGCACCACCGGGGACGATTTATGTCGTGCATGGTCCAGATGCCGATATGTATCGTGCTACCTCTAAGACCGGGCGGGGATAGGTAGCTACAAATATTCGAACAGGCTTTTTGAGACTCATTCGTCGCTCGGGTGTGAGCACATGGCCGAGGCCGTTTCAGAACCTGAGATCCTCGTGTGAGACGGATTTGAATGCGGAATTTCCAGGGCATGTAGTCGCCAAATGGATCGGGCATTCGATGGCTGTCGCCGAGAAGCATTACTTGCAAGTTCGAGATACTGACTTCTCACGTGCCGTTAAGTATCAATTGCCCGTCGAAAATGCGGTGCATAAAGCGGTGCATAAAGCAGCGGACAAGACAGGAATTGATGAGACATCGTCGGTGAGAGGAAATGCAAAACAGCTCGAAAGCGTGCTTATGTCTCCACCAGTCTGTCAGGGTCCATATCAACAAATTACCCGGCAAGGATTCGAACCTTGACGAAGTGAACCAAAATCACTTGTGCTACCGTTACACTACCGGGTATCGAGACGATATCTTAGCAACTCGGTTCCTATCGCTCAACCCCTACTGAAAGTTGGGTTCGGATTTTGTCGTTTTTCTAATCGAGACGCCATCGGGAGACGCCCGCGAAGATCGTGGCGGGTGGTATCCACTTCGGCAACGCGGGTTCGGCTCCGTCGTCGAAGAAGACTTTGAGGCCAGTGGATACGACCATGTGCCGATCGAGCTGCCAGAGCGGGATGAACGGCATCGCGCCGAGGAATCGCTCGTGGACTTCGCGCGATTTCGGTATCAGTTTGCCGCGGAAATCGGCGTGATGGCGGATTTCTTCGAGCTGCCGCGTGAATAGTTCGTCTTCGGCTGTCGGCTTCGCCGATTTCGGCGGATAGCGCATGAAGTTCCGCCCGCCCGCATCGGTGGCCGACGGCGACAACAACGAGCCGAGGCCGAACGGGTACCAATCGTCGCGATACTCGAACGGGACATAGGCGAGGTCGAATTCGCGCTCGTTGTAGACCCGCCTATGAAACTCCGCATTCGGCAAACCTTCGAGATTCAGGCTGATTTTCACGGTCGTGCCCGCAACGTTTTCGACTTGTTTGCGAATGAGATCGCACGCCGCTCGGGCACGGGGATCGTCGTTCGGGAACAGGAGCGAAAGCGTCACCGCACCGGATTTCTCCGCGTATTCGACGAATTTCGCCTGAGCCATGTTCGGATTGAACAGCGACGGTAACGCCACGCCTGGCAGTTTGGGCGTCGCCCACGCATCGACGGGATACGGCCCCACGAGTGCCTTGTGAAACTGTGGGAAACCGGCGCGGTACACCTTCTCCAAAATTTCTTCGCGATCGATGGCGTGTGCAATCGCGCGACGGAGCGCCAGGCTGTGTGTCACCTGACGGTGAAAGTTGACCGCGAGCATGTAGATTTGCCGGTTCGACGCAGCGGATACGATCGTGGCCACGCCGGTGAGCTTCGCATCAGCGCTACTGTATTTCGTCAGTTCGTTCGTCGGCACATCGGGCACGATTTGCAACTGGCCCGCACGGAACTGCACCGCCGGGTCGGTGATTTTGTTGATGTCCACGAAGCGGACTTCCTTGATATACGGCTGTCCGAGGCGGCCCGGGCGACGTCCGAACGCTGGGTTCACCGTGAAGACCACAGGCGCACCGGCCTGGGCGGTCGTTTCGAGTTGGAACGGCCCCGTGCCGTACGGACGGCGTGCGAACAACGCATCGTCGAGCCGTTTGTTTTGCGATGCCAACCAGCGTGCGGGAAGTATCTTCGTCGTCAGCAACGACAGCGGGTACGGGTGGCCGGACGCGAACTGGATGCGGACCTTGGAGCGTTCTTCGACTCGCGTTTGTTCGGTCAGCCATTCGAGGCCGTCGGCGGTCCAAGTGTGCGAGAAATCTTGTCGCAGATTTTTGAGCGTGGCAGAAACATCGGCGGCATCGAAGTACTCGCGGTTCAACCCCGACCAACCCGCTTGCCGGACGAGATCGAAATCGCGCACGAGGCCACCCGTATTCGGCATTCCGTCGGCGAGTGCAGGCCGATACTTCACGCCGTGCGGGTCGTCGGGCAACGCTTCGAGCAGCGGTTCGAACAGCAGTTCCACGGCAAAGCGTTCGCTGTCGGTGCGTGCGGTAAGGGGCGTCATCAGTTCGGGTAGCTGACGCACACCGATGGTCAGGATGCTGTACGCTCCCACGAGTTGCCCTTGCAGTTCGCGCAAACCGGGGTGATTCGGCTCGATGATTTCGATCGTTCGCAACAATCGTTGCGCATCTTTGTCGTTCTGCTTAATCGCCTTCTCGGCGAGCGTGAATAGGCGTTTCGCTTTTTGTTTCAGTGAATCGCGGACCTGTTCGGCGGCGGCGCTCTTGCTGCCAGGGAAGCGACTTTCGAAATCGACGAGTAGGTCGCGGGAAAGTTCGAGTTCGGCAGCCTGATCGGATTCCGCCAGTGCATTCAACGCCTCTGCCAACCGTGCTGCGTAGACGTCTTCGAGCAGTTTCAAGTTCGTTGGATAAAGTGTCGCCATGCGGCTACCGAGACTGCGAACGAGTTTCCAATCCTTGCGTTCCGATGCCAATTGCAGCCGTTTCATGCGGGTATCGGCGAGCCGTTCGACGAGGGTGGCACGCACGCGATCCCATTCGCGGCCCTTGCGTTTGCTCTGGTCGCGGGCACCATCGTAAAAGAAAACCGCCGATGCCAGAAGCTGTTCGGCGACCGCGATCCGATCCGTGTGCGGCACCAGCGATGGTTCGCCGTTCGGGTTCGCGAGTCGCGTCGCTTCGGCGATCACCATCTCTTCGTAATGCTCGAGTTTGCGGAGTTTGGCTACTTCGAATCGACGAGCGGGTGCGGGTTCGTTACGGTCGGATAGCTCGAACACGCCGAAGACATCGGGGAATTTTCCGAGGCGATAGATGGGAATCGGCGTGATGCGAACCGTAACATCGGCGGTGTCGGTGAGGCGATCGAACGCGACGACGTACTTCGCGATCACTTCGCGTAACGCCGGGTGTTTGGCATCGACCGAGGCACGGGCGAGTTCTTCGATACGTGCGTAATACGCGCCGCGTGGCACCGACACCAACGGCGTTTCTTCGTCGATCGGCACCGCTTTTTTGGCCTTCGGCGGCGCGGTATCTTCGACTTCCTCGTAACCGCCGTTCGGGTTCGCCGGTGGAGTAACGGGCGGGGTCTGTGCAAACAGAACCAACCCCGTCGCGCCGAGTGCCACGAGAACGAGCCGCAAGGCAATGCGATAGTCTGCCATAGCCGAATATTTCCCGAATACACGGAACGTCGAACAAGGAATGGGGTTCATCTTAACAGGAATGGAGCAACAAGCGCGAACGGTTCGTGAGAACGACCACTCACTAATCTTTCACTTGACCATTTGCACCGACAGTCGTCCAATACCAACGATGACAGTCGCCATTCTGGTTACTTTCGGATCGGGCACTGTGCTCGGATTCGTATCGTGGCCGAAACTCATAACTGAGGTTTTCCCCTATGCGTAAGCTCATGCTGTCGGTTTGTGCGTTGTTCTGCTCGATCGGCCTCGTTCTCGCTGGCGAAGTCACCTTCGTCAAGTTCGACAAGGAAAAGAAGGAAGTCACGGTCAAAGACGGCGACAAGGAAATGACCTACAAGATCACCGACAAGACCACGTTCAAGGCTGGCGACAAAGATGTCGAATCGGAAAAGGCACTGCCACGCTTCGAGAAGATGAAGGAAGGAAAGACCAAGTTCGACCTGACCGCCGAGAAGGACACCGCCACGGAAATCAAGTTTAAGAAGAAGTAAGCTCGCAAGTGATTCAAACCGATGCGATGGGGCGATTCGTCCTACCGCATCGGCGTTTATTCACTTCTCACATCGCCCACGTCACCTTTTAGTTGCGATTTGTCAAAGTCATACCTAGAATTACAATACTCACACACATGAAATGCCTCGAAGGCGATTGCTTATGGCCCGCAAGTCACCGAAGTCGAAGATCGTCGCGTTCAAGGTCGAAGAGAGCCTCGCGGACTTCCTCGATAACTTGCCGAACAAAAGTGACTTCATTCGCAAGGCGATCCTCGCGCAGTTCGGCATGACCTGCCCGCTTTGCGTCGGCTCGGGTGTGGTGCCACGCGGGTTGCACGATCACTTCAAGCCGGTGATCGAAACGCATAACACGCGGCCTTGCGACAAGTGCAAGTCCGTTGTGACGGTGCCGATGACCATCGAAGGCGTAGCCACTTCGGATCGCAAGCGAGTCGAGCAATTCCTGAATGGCGGGCCGATTTACTGCACGAAATGCTACCCAACCGTACCGGCATGCGACGACTGCGGCTGGCACGTGCCGATGGAAAAGGTAGCCGAACACTTCAAAAAGCAACACTCGCACGCACACTAATCGTCGATGAGTATCGCTGGCTGATACAATACTCGCATACTCACCGACCGTATCGCGGAACTCGAACCGGAGGCCTCGCATGGCTGCCCCGATGACTCTCACCGAGAAGATTTTAGCCAAGGCCGCCGATCGCGACCGCGTCGTTCCCAACGACAACATTTGGGTCAATGTCGATGTCCTCATGACGCATGATGTCTGTGGGCCAGGCACTATTGGCGTGTTCAAAAAGCACTTTGGCAACGATGCAAAAGTCTGGGACCGCGAGAAGGTCGTTATCATCCCGGACCACTACATCTTCACCAAAGATGCGATGGCGAACCGCAACGTCGATGTGTTGCGTGAGTTCGCAAAAGAGCAAAATCTGCCTTATTTTTACGATGTCGGCACGGATCGCTACAAGGGCGTCTGCCACATCGCGCTACCCGAAGAAGGCCACACTCGCCCCGGCGAAGTTCTTCTCGGCACCGATAGCCACACTTGCACCGCCGGCGCGTTCGGGCAGTTTGCCACGGGCATCGGCAACACCGATGCGGGCTTCGTTCTCGGCACCGGCAAAACCTGGCTGAAAGTACCGCCCACGATGCGCTTCGTCTTCCACGGGAAGATGCCACCGTACCTCATGGCGAAGGATCTCATTCTTGCCGTCATCGGCGATATCGGCGTCGATGGGGCGACTTATCGGGCAATGGAATTCGACGGTGATGGCGTGTACGCGCTGAATATCGAAGAGCGAATGACACTGTGCAACATGGCGATCGAAGCGGGTGGCAAGAACGGCCTGATCCCCGCCGACAGCGTGACGCTCGAATACGTGAAGGATCGCGGCCGCCGCACGGGCAACAAGCCGCACACGCTGTTCCGCCCCGATGCCGGCGCGAGTTACATCTTCGAAAAAGTCTACGACGTGACCAAGATGGAACCGGTGGTGGCGAAGCCACATAGCCCGGATAACAAGGCGAAAGTCAGCGAAGTGACCGGCACGAAACTCGATCGCGCGTACATCGGTAGCTGCACCGGCGGCAAGATGACCGATTTCCGCGCGGCGGCGAATATCCTCAAAGGCAAGGAAGTCCGCATCGATACCTTCGTTGTTCCCGCAACGACCGAAGTGGCACGCGGGCTGGAAACCGAGATGATCGGCGGCGTCACGCTGAAGCAAATCTTCCTGAACGCTGGTGCCAAGATCGGCGACGCCAGTTGTGCGGCCTGCCTCGGCGGGCCATCGGATACGTTCGGCCGGTTGAACACGCCGATCAGTTGCATCAGCACGACGAACCGCAACTTCCCCGGCCGCATGGGCCACAAGGAAGCGAAGGTATACCTCGCCTCACCGCTGACCGTCGCCGCCTCCGCACTCACCGGCGTCATCTCCGACCCACGCGATTGCATGGTGTAGTCAACGCAAAATGCACCGTCACCCGCACGAAAACGCGAAGTCAATAAGTTTTCGACGATTTGACGTAAGTCGGAATTCGTGTTGTGCACAAAGCGACCCAAAAGTGTCGCGAAATGACATCAAAAAGGCGCGCCATGACACCAAAAAGGCGCGTCCAGACGATTTTTGGTCGCATTCGGTCGCGAAACGGTAAGGACTTACGGCGAGTGCCTGACGTATCATCCTCGGCGCAACCCACGACAAGAGTGCGAGTTACGCCAAAATCATCTCGAACCGATCCGCAATTTGCGATCGAAAAAAGGCTTATTGAGACGAAAAAAACACCCCAAAACACGGTTTTGGAGTGTTCGCAATTCGGACTTACGTCGATTATGAGAGGCGAAAAACTGCCTTTACGCACCGTATTTGCCGAAGCGGCCTGCGTGCGCCATCGCTAGCAACATCAGGTGCATCGCCTGAAACTGGCCGAGGCCACCGCGTAAGCACGCGCTTTCGTTGAACTCCGTGACAGCATCGGTGCGGGCGGTGTTGGCGACGATCATCGTCGGCACGGGGTGCCACGAATGCGACTGCATCTTGCTCGGCGTACTGTGGTCTCCCGTAACGATGAACACATCGGGCTTCAGCTTGCGAATGCCCGGAATCGCCGCATCGAACCGTTCGATCATCTGTACCTTGGCGGGGAAGTTACCGTCTTCGCCCGTGCTATCGGTGTACTTGTAATGCAGGAAGAAGA
Source organism: Limnoglobus sp. (assembly GCA_043727665.1). GTDB lineage: Bacteria > Planctomycetota > Planctomycetia > Gemmatales > Gemmataceae > Limnoglobus. The sequence continues at coordinate 7,250 of JAYSYI010000447.1, forward strand.
AGTCGTAATCGTTCCAGGCGGTTTCGAGCCGCGCGATCTGTGAGCCGAGCGACTCGCCCGCATCGAGGATGTCCATCCCGACGAGCCGCGCGAGGCCTTTGTACATGGGGTAGACGGCAATCGCGGCGGACTTCAGCCCGTAAAGTTCCTGGAACGTCTCGATCTTGGGGTAACGGGCAAACCCGCGTAACGTGAGTCCGTTCGTTGGGGCGTCTCCACGCAGCACTTCCCGCGCACGGGCGATAAACTGATTGACGAGATCGGCAGTTTTCTGGCTGGCCATTTCCCGACCTTGTGCCAACAGTGGTTTCACGCCAACCGCTTGCGGGTCGGTATCGTTGACCGCATCGTCGAGGTTATCGGCCCGAACGACGAGCACAAAACGGTGTTCCTTCACGGGTTCGACGAACAATTCGCAGCCAGGAATTGTAATCGTCCGAAGTTTCTCGACCATCTGAACGCAGCGTTCGGTGGTCGGGCGGCCCGCACGGCGATCCGTAATGAGGTCATCATCGTTTAGCGTGCAGAAGTTACCGCGAATCGCCACATCTCGCGGCCCCACCTGAAAATTGATACCGAGGGCTTCGAGAATTCCCCGACCGATCCGGTACTCCAACGGGTCGTATCCGAATAACCCGAGGTGCCCTGGCCCACTGCCCGGCGTGATACCCGGTAGAACTGGCGTACTCAGCCCCGTTACCCCCACTTTCGCGGCCGCATCGAGATTTGGCGTGTGCGCCGACTCAAGTTCGGTCTTGCCGCCAGGCTCCAAAGCAAGCCCTCCAACGCCATCGGCGACCAGAAGGACAATCTTCGTACCGTTTAATTCGCGCAGTTCGCGCACCAATTCGTGTGTGTTCATCATAGATTTGGTGTACGCTTCGGAATTGGTGAAGTACAGTGACATTATCGAATTCTGTTCGGGCATCACGGTTAGGCCTTCGCTGGGGACGTTCGGAGAGCGACACGGCTAAGGGAAACGCAGAATTTAGGTAAAACAGGGATCTCTGCAATGCATTTGCCCGACGAACTCCTCGAATATGACTACCGTCGGCTGCTGACTCCCGTCGCCGATGCCTGGACGCCGCTTGCCGAACTGCAAGCGAAAAACTTTCTTTCTCAAGAAAAGCTCGACCCGCTACGCACGAAGCTCAATGCCGTTCGCGGTCAAGTGGCCGCCGAGCGCGAACTGCAAAACCCACCCGCGAAGTTCCTACCACTGCAAGTCGGCTACATCGATTTGCCGCAAAAGTTGCTCGAACAGTTCCGCCGCAAAGGCGATTCGAGCGAACTCGGCAAGATCAACCGGATTGCCCAGCGAGTTCGCGAAAATTGCGATCGCTTCACAATCCTCGGCGTCGGTGGCAGTTCGCTCGGTGCCAAAGCACTTTTCGAGAGCCTTTGCCACACATACCACAATGAAATGCCCGCCAAGATGCGGATGGGCAAGCCACGCATCTACTTCGATGGCAACCACACCGACAACGATGCGCTCCAGGATTTCGTCGAACTACTCGATAATACCTGCGTAGATCCCGAGTTTCTCGAAGAGCGTTGGGGCTTCGCGGTCGTAAGCAAATCTGGTAGCACACTCGAAACGGCGGCAGCGTATCGGGTGTTCCGCGGCGAAGCGATGAAGTTTTACGGTGCGAAATCGCAGTATCTAAAGAAGCTCATCGTGCCGATTACCGGCCCACGCAGCAAATTACGCGACCTTTGCAAAGCCGATGGCTTCGAAGACGACGACATTCTGACGATCCCCGACGATGTCGGCGGCCGGTACTCGGTGTTCACCGCAGTCGGCTTGCTGCCTGCCGCTGTTATGGGCTTGGACATCCGCGCACTCTTATTAGGTGCGGCGAGCATGACGAAGCGGTTCCTCGAAGAGCCTTTCGAGCGGAACCCCGTGTTGCAGTTCGCCGCAGTCAACTCGTTGATGTGCGAAGAAATGGGCAAAACACAGCGAGTCATGGCTGTTTGGTCGAAGAAACTCGAAGCGGTTGGTTACTGGTACGATCAACTTTTAAGCGAATCGCTCGGCAAGTTGGGGCGTGGCCCGACTCCGCTCACCGTTGTCAATTCGCGCGATTTGCACAGCCGCGGCCAACAGCATCAGGACGGCACCCGCGAAAAGATCATCAACAACCTCGTGGTACGAACGACGAAGCACCAACCTCTGGTGATCGGTATGTCGGATCGTAACGAAGATGATTTGAACAGCCTAAGCCGTAAGTCGTATCCGGACCTTCAGGATGCGGCTTTGCGTGGCACGAACGACGCTTACGCCGAAGCCGCCCGCCCCACTGCGGACATCGTGCTTCCTGTCCTGAGCGAGCACACGATGGGCCAACTCTTGCAAATGCTCATGCTCGCGACCGCCGTCGAAGGCCGTTTGAGCGGCATCAATCCTTACGGCCAACCTGGCGTGGAAGTTTACAAGTCCAACATGATGCGGAACCTGAAGTCGATGCCAAACTTGCCCAAAGGCGAAGTACGCGACGCCGCCAAGGGCCAGTAAACGTAGCTCATTCAACGTGAAATTCGCCGATCGCGACGCAGTTGCCAGTGGCGTTGTCCTTTGTGATCGTGAACCGAATCGCTCGCACGCCGAGGATCGGTTCTTTGGGCGTATGTTCGAAATCGTGCTTGTCGCCTTTGCCCACTAAATCCTCTTTTGCCAGCACTTTCTCGTCGACGTCGAGATACTCCAGCTTTCCTACCGTGGCTGTGTAGCCATTCGGCCAATCGGGGTCGCGATTGCCGTAGATGGTCACGCGACGAACCGTGTTGTTATCGGGGAAGCGAACGCGAACCCATGGCTCCTTACCGTTCGTCGCCGATTCGCCATTTGCCGAGTACCACGAGGTGGCTTCGTTGCTATCGAAGGCATTCGCGATGGGCCAACCATTCCATTCGGAACTCGCGTCCAGAACGAGTTTCTCCTTGTATTCCTTGATAAGCGTGTTCGCGTTCGTCTTCCCGAGCGCGGGCAGTTCGTTCTTCGGCACCGGTGCGGCCAGCAGAACTGCAGTCATAAACACGACCAAAGCCAGGCAAATGAGTCGCAACATGGTCGCCTCCAAAGTCTCGAAGGGAAACGGGAAACTGAGACCATCGTACCCGAAATTGCGGCAAAACGGTCTCTCATAATCGACGTAAGTCCGAATTGCGAAAGTTTTAAAACCGTGTTTTTGTCATTTTTCGCGTCTCAAAGTGCCATTTTCTGATCGCAAATCGCGGATCGGTTCGAGTCGATTTTGCCGCATCCTGTGATCCTGTCGTTGGTTATGGCGACAGTCATCGATCTGCAACTCGCCGTAAGTACCGAACGTTTCGCGTCATTATGCGACCAAAAATCGACCGGATGCGCCTTTTTGGTGTCATGACGCGCCTTTTTGATGTCATTTGGAGACACTTTCGCGTCACTTTGCGCACGTCGCGAATTCTGACTTACGTCAAATCGTCGAGAACTTATTGACTTCGGGAAATCGTGTGGATGACGATTGCGAATCCGGATACGTTTAGTCTCGCCACGTCGTTTTCGAAGCGAAGCGCGGGCGGGATGTTTTGGATGATCTCGCGCTGGTTACGCGACTTCACACCCCGCGCTTCGCTTCGCAGAGCCTTCGCGGCGCGGCTAAACGTCGGCGCGGAATTGCAATTTCGATCCGGTCTACCCGTTTTCGCTAAAACGATGACATCATTTTTGCGATGGTTTATCGAGGTGATTGCGATGGATGGACTTGCTGCGGTGCGGTTGGGATTTCAGAACATCGATGCCGACCCGGCGCTGAAAGCGAAGTCCGTCGAGAACTTGAACGTCTGGCTAACGCACGCCGATTACGTTGCTTATAAGCCGCAACTCGAGTGGCTGATCGCGAATGAAAAGTGGTCGATATTGCTCGATTCGTTTTACCAGGTGATGCCCTTTGGCACGGGCGGGCGACGGGGTGCGGTGGGTGTGGGGCCGAACCGGATGAACGAATGGACGCTCGGCGCGAGCGTGCAGGGGCACTGCGATTACCTCAAACAACGCTTCCCCGGCGAGGCGAATTTGAAGGTCGTACTCGCCTACGATGTGCGTCAATTTGAAGACAAACGCGGCGTGTACAACCCCGCGTTGCCGAACCCCGTGTTGCACCTATCGAGCCGGAGTTTCTGCCAGTATGCCGCGGGGATTTACGCCGCGAACGGCATTCACGCGCACATCCTGCCCGCCGACAGCAAGAAGTATCTCTCGACGCCGGAACTGTCGTTCTCGATTCGGTTTCTGGTCGCGCATGGCGGCCTGAACATGACCGCGAGCCATAACCCATCCGACGACAACGGCAGCAAGTTTTATGACGAACGCGGCGCGCAACCGGTGCCCCCCGAAGATCAACTGATGAGCGAGTTCGTCGATCGTGTGAAGGCGATCAAACATCTGCCGTGGCCCGAAGCGGTTCGTAGTGGAAAGGTGCATTATCTCGAAGATCGTTCGCACCATGCGTACATCGAATTGTGCCGCAAACAGAGCCTGATTCCGCCACCGCGATTCGACGAAATTCGCGTCGTGTTCACGCCGTTGCAAGGTGTTGGCGGGATGTGTGCGGGGGAAGTGCTCGAAGCCCAGGGCTTCCGCCCGATCCCCGTGCCGGAGCAAAATGAACCCGACGGGCAGTTCTCGAACGTGACGAAAACGCCGAACCCCGAGGTGCCGGAATGCCTCGACCGTGCGGAGCGCGTGGCACGGGAAAACCAGGCCGATATTTTGCTCGCTACTGACCCCGATGCGGACCGGTTGG
>JAYSYI010000448.1:0-3999 GCA_043727665.1 Limnoglobus sp.
AGCGACATCGGCCTGATTCTTCTCGATCTTTTTCGGGTCGCCCTTCGCCGATTCCGTCATGGCGCGAATGATCTCTTCGCGTCGTTTCAGAGACTCTGCGTCTTTCAAAAATCGTTCGAGTTTCTCGATCTCCGCCTTCAAGCGTGCCGATTCATCGTCGGTCATCAGGATGTTGAGCATCTCCTGAAGCGCCTTCGCCAACTCGCCGTTCTGACCGAGCAGCTGATCGACGTCTTGAATCTTGTTCGAGCCTTTGCTGAGACCCGTAATCAGGTTCTTAAATTGATTATCGACGTTGGCTTTCTCGGCAACTTCGAGTGCGGCACGGATCGTCTTCGAACGATCTTTATCTTCCTGGCGGTCGCTCTTTTCGAGTTTCTGAGCCAAAACGAGTAAGCCACGTTTGAGATCCTGAAACAGCTTCGCGTTCTGTTCCTGCGGCCCACGCAGTTCGGTGGCAGCCTTGGGCGCTGGTGCATCCACAACCGGTTTCGGAGCTTGTGCAATCAGAGTTTGAGTGAAAACGAGTAGGCCAAGAGCCAAGGCAACGAGCAGTGCAAAAATAAAATGAATTCGACGGTTCATGGGACAACTCCCGAATAATCGTGTCGCTGATCCAGTATAAGACGAATCAATCGTAACCTTCCAACAGCCACGTTGCAAACTTTCGTTTCGATTCCCGCATCGAATCACGAATCGAAGTACAACGCAAATTCGTACGGGTGCGGTCGCAGACGGATCGCGTCGACTTCTTCACGCTGTTTGAACTGGATCCACGTCTCGATGACATCCTCGGTGAACACATCCGACTGGCGCAAAAACTCGTGATCTTTCGCCAGCGCCGCTAATGCTTCATCGAGGCCACGTGGCGGCTTCGGCACATCTTTCAATTGCTCCGGGGCCATGTCGTAGATGTCTTTATCGAGCGGCGGGCCGGGGTGGATTTTGTTCTTCACGCCATCGAGCATTGCCATCAACATCGCCGCAAACGCCAGGTACGGGTTTGCGGCACCGTCGGGCATCCGGTACTCGATCCGCTTCGAATCCGGGCGCGACGAATAGACGGGAATGCGGATCGCGGCCGAGCGGTTGCGTTGGCTGTAAGCGAGCGTCGTCGGGGCTTCGAACCCGGAAACGAGCCGTTTGTAGCTATTCGTGGTCGGGTTCGTGAACGCACACAATGCGCGTGCATGTTTCAGCAACCCGCCGATCGCGTACATGGCGACATCGGACAGCCCCGAATATTGCGAGCCGGCAAACAGGTTCTTGCCGCCCTTCGCAAGCGACGTGTGAACGTGCATTCCGCAACCGTATTCGTCGTACAACGGCTTCGGCATGAAGGTGGCCGTCTTGTTGTGGCGATGCGCGACGTTCTTCACGACATACTTGTATTTCAGCACATTATCCGCCGTCGGCAGCAGTTCGCCGTAACGCACATCGATCGCACAATGGCCACCGCTGGCACGTTCGTGGTGGTGGCTTTCGACCGTCAAGCCGCAATCGATCATCGCACGCATCATCTCGGAGCGCAGGTCGTGCGTCTGATCGGCGGGCGGGCACGGGAAGTAACCCTGGCGATACGGGATCTTGCTACCGAGATTCGGGCGCTCGTCGCGGCCGGTGTTCCACGCGCCTTCGTTGCTGTCGACGTAATAAAACGCCGAGTGCGAAGTCTGATCGAATTTCACATCGTCGAACACGAAGAAATCGACCGACGGCCCGAAATAGGCGGTATCCGCGATGCCCGTTTGCTTCATGTAATTGACGGCTTTGCGGGCGACATTGCGCGGGTCGCGGGTGTAATCTTCCTTCGTGAGCGGATCCTGAATGTTGCAGATCATCACGAGCGTCGTTTCTTTGCGAAACGGATCGATGAACAGAGTTTCCGGTTGAGGAACGACGATCATGTCGGATTCGTTGATTGCCTGCCAACCGCGAAGGCTGGCCCCATCGAAGCCGATGCCATCTTCGAAGGCGCGTTCGTCGAGCATCTCGGCAGGGATGGTGAAATGCTTCCAGAGTCCGGGGAAGTCCATGAATCGCAGGTCGACCGCTTTGACATCGCGTTCCCGCAAGAACGCCAGCACTTCACGTGGAGTCACGATCACCTCAAAGTCGGAGGCCCAGGTCGCATCGGCACGTCGAAAAGGGAGAGGGGCGGCCGAATCATAGTGTTGTATTGAACCCTTCGGCCGTATTCCCAGTGAAACATTACCATCGCGATCTCACTTCGCTGGCGGCACAGGTACGACGGGCGTATTCATCCCGTAAATCTCGCGATACGTTTCCAGCAGCAACAACTCGGCATTGTCTTTCGTCGTTAGGTAGTAGACGTTGCCGACAACCGCGGGTGCAAGATCGTAGGCATCGCCTGCGACTTTGAGTGCCGTCATGAGGTGCGTGTCGTTCAACGTCAACGTGACCGGTTGTTGCATTTGCGTTTTGAGTCGGGCATCGACGACGATGTTCGCGCCAGTTTGTTCGCGAAGCTGATTCACGAACTCTGCAAGCGGCAGATTGTCCGCCGCGATACCCACGATCGGGCCGCTCAGAATCTTCGCAATTTCATTTTCTGGCAGCGATGCCATAGGCGGTTCGTTGGGAATCGTAACGGCTCTCCCCGGTGATGCAATCGGCATCGTACCTCGCCCGAGGATGATCTGATTTCCCTTCACGCGAATTCCAATCTTGCCGTAGGGAACTCCGTTATCGCCTTGAGCACGGAAATGAAACAGCGATGCAATTTCTTCGAGAACGTCGCGAACCGACAGGCCTTTTACAACCGCGAGCGAGATTTTCTGTTCGTACGGTTTCTGAATATTACATTCGCGAAAGTAGCCAACATCGAGACGAATCGTGCTGCCGGTGCGCTCGCTTAATTCCCCGATCAACTCGGCGACGGTTATTTCCTGAATCGGGCGCAGTATGCCCGCATCTTTGTCGAGTGCGAGCATCGTGGTGGCGGTGCGTCCGGTGGCGACTACAGCGAGCGTCTTGTCGGCGGCTGGCGGTTTTGCAGCGACGGGTTTTGGCGGTTCGGCCGCCACTTTTGCGGCCGGCTTGTCGGCAGCTGTGGCGAAGTAGATGCCCGTTCCCGTGGTGCCGAGCAACCCGAGGCCGATGCCGAAGATCGCGAGTAACTTCAACTTGGTCAGGCTCATGATCGAAACTCCATGTGCTAACGAGGTGACCGTGGGCGAGAGTGCCCCAGTCGTGGAATCGGACAGTGTCAGGAGGATGTCGCGAATCGTGTTCGCGATCAGCGTGTGAATCATCGGGGTCGTGGCGCTCAAAGACGCTTCGAAAAGGCGTTCGAGCGATGCGGCCGCGGCGACCCCGAGGCCCCGCCGCACCAACTTGGCTTGTAAATGCTTTCGAGCCGTGTTCAAACGCGAATCGACCGTTCCCACAGGTATTTTCAACGCGGCAGCGGCCTCGGTGTTGGTCTTCCCTTCGATCAAACACAGCACCAGCACCGTGCGAAACTTCTCTGGCAAACTCGCGAGTTCATCGTCGATAATCGCGTGCTGCTCGTGCAAAATCGCGTTCGCATCGGGTGGATCGTTCATCGGCACGTCTTCCATCGGCAACGATCCCATCGAGCGTGCCGCCCTTCGACCGCTCGCTTTCAGGGCGATCAGGTACGCCACGCGATACAGCCAGCCCGGCAACGATTCGCGATTCGCAATCTTGGCAGCATCGCGAGCGAGCACCAGAAATGCCGCCTGAAACGCATCGTCCGCATCGGGAACCTTGCCGAGGCGACGGCAACAGACCGCGTACACCATCGGCCCGTGACGATGCACGAGCGTGGCGAATGCGGCTTCGTCTCGCGATTCCACGAACCGGCCCAGCAACTCCGCATCGGCTTCCGTCGCTTGGGGAGCCAGTCGGCGGGTATAACCGAGCCAGTCGATGCGAGCCGGTAATTTCATCGCAAGCCTCCCGAGCCATTCGCTCTGCCCACATCGTTCCACGAGCTTTGGCAACACTTCGAAA
>JAYSYI010000449.1:0-3990 GCA_043727665.1 Limnoglobus sp.
TTGCCTTATGGAAGGCATCGCCAGCGAGGCCGCATCGCTGGCGGGGCACCTGCAACTCGACAACCTGTGCTTGCTTTACGACGATAACAGCATCACCATCGATGGCCGCACGACACTGGCGTTCACCGAAGACGTCGGTGCACGCTTCGCGGCATACCACTGGAACGTGCTTCGCGTCAGCGATGGTACCGACCTCAGCAGCGTGTCGGCGGCGATCGACAGCTTTAAAAAGACGAAGGGCCGCCCGACGATTGTCATCGTTAAAGGCATTATCGGCTTCGGTGCCCCGCACAAGGCCGATACCGAGCACGCACACGGCGAACCGCTCGGCGACGAGGAAATTCGCGGTGCGAAACGCTCATACGGCTGGCCGGAGAACGAGTCGTTCCTCGTTCCTGCTGGGGTGTACGAACACTTCCAAGCGAACATCGGCAAGCACGGTGCGGCCGCCCACACCACCTGGAAGACGAAGTTCGCCGATTACAAAGCGAAATTCCCCGAACTCGCGACGCAGATCGAACAAATCCAACGCAACACACTGCCGACCGATTGGGAGAAGAGCGTCCCCGTGTTCCCCGCCGACCCGAAGGGCATGGCCACCCGCGATTCCTCGGGCAAGGTGCTGAATGCCATCGCGAAAGCGGTGCCGTGGATGGTCGGTGGCTCGGCCGACTTGGCGAAGTCGAACAAGAGCAAACTGGCATTCGATGGCGCGGGCGATTTCCAAGCGGCCAGCCCCGCCGGCCGCAACGTGAACTTCGGCGTTCGCGAACATGCGATGGGGTCTATCTGCAACGGGATGGCGCTCAGCGGGCTGCGTTCGTTCGCCGCCGGGTTCCTGATCTTCAGCGATTACGGCCGTGCCGCGATTCGCCTCGGTTCGATCATCGAAAAGCCGGTCATCTACGTGTTCACGCACGATAGCATCGGCGTTGGCGAGGACGGCCCGACCCACCAGCCGATCGAGCAAATCGCTTCATTGCGAGCCATCCCTGGCTTAATCGTGCTTCGCCCCGGCGATGCGAACGAAGTTTCCGAGGCGTACCGCATTGCGATGCTGCAAACGCATCATCCGGTGATTTTGGCACTGAGCCGTCAAGCGGTGCCGACGTACGACCGCACGAAGTACGGTGCCGTCAGCGGCGTGGCCAAGGGCGGGTACATCTTCGGCGATGCCGTTGGTGGCAAGCCCGATGTCATCCTCGTCGGAACGGGCACGGAACTGATGCTCGCGGTCGAAGCGTATGAGAAACTGACTGCCGAAGGCGTGAAAGCCCGCGTCGTCAGTTTGCCATCGTGGGAACTGTTCGAGATGCAACCGCAAGCCTACCGCGACAGCGTGCTGCCACCCGCAGTGACGGCCCGCGTTTGTGTGGAAATGCTATCGACCTTCGGATGGGAACGATACGCCGGGAATACGGGCACGATCATCGGTATGAAGTCGTTCGGCGCGTCGGCCCCGCTCAAAGACCTGATGGTTCGCTTCGGCTTCTCCGCCGAGATCGTTTATCAAGCTGCAAAAGCGCAACTTGCGAAGAAGTAGGACTTTGTTCGTATATTAGTGGTTGTGTCGTCATCGACGCGAAGGCAACGGCCTTCGCGTCTTCGTTTCATTTGAAGTGGAGTCGGTTGTGGAGAAGACGGAATTACGAATCGTGGCCGGTACGCTCAAGGGGCGCAGGCTCCAGTGCTTCGTCCACCCTGATATGCGCCCGACGCCGCAAATGGTCCGCGAAGCGCTGTTCAGTATTCTCGGGAACGCGATCCCTGGGCGCATGTTCTACGACATCTTTGCGGGCACTGGCATCATCGGTATCGAAGCGATCAGCCGTGGGGCCAGCGATGCGCGTCTGATTGAGATGAACGCGAAACAAGTGACGGACATCCAGAAGAACGTCGACCGTTTCGGCATCGCCGAACGCGTGCAAGTGTTACGTGCGGACGTGTATCGTTGGGCGGAACGCTGGGTGCCGATCGCTCGTAGTGGCCCGGTGAACCTGTTCTTCAGCCCACCATTCGCCGACCTCGACCCCGTCAAACTCGAAGCGTTCCTCGGCATGGTGAAAAGCTTGATGGAAAAGGCCCCCGAGGAAACCGTGCTGACGATTCAGGCGGAAGATGGCTTCCCCACCGAGTCTTTGCCCGGCAAAGCCGAACTGTGGGACGTGCGCAAATATGGCCGCAACTTGCTGATGTTCTACGTGAAAGACACCGCCGCCGAATCGCCCGTCGCCGTGGAAGCCGCCGAGAAGAACGCGGTGCAGTAAACAACCCGTACCAATTCAAAAGCCCAGAGCAACGCTCTAGGCTTTCTCCGTTTCGCGGGCTACTTCTTTTCTTTCTTTTCGTACTTCTTCATCCCGTCGACCACCTGTTGTTTTTGTTCGGGCGTTTGTACGGGAGTTTCTTCTTTACCACACCCAAGTAACGAGATGCAAATTGCGAACGTTGCCAGCGAGAGAATTCTTTGAGTGCACATGCTTCAAAGGCTTTCGTGAATGAGGAGGATTCGTGAGATGCCCGGCGAGCAATTACTCGCCGGGTATGAACTTCGAAGATTAGTCTAAGTTTGGAACAGAGCCATCGTTGCGAAGAGCAGCTTGTTGCAATACGGCGAGCGTCATGCTGTCGCGGAGGAAGCGTACCGAGCCATCGGCGAGTGCGGCGTTGACGCCACCGGTGTGTGCCGAGTTCAATGGAATATTCGCTCCGGAGTTAAAACAGACGCCGTAAGTGCCTGCGGTACCACCTGAACAGGCACAACAGCCACCTGGAGTGACCCCGTCGTCCCAGCCACGTTTCTGGTTGATTGGGTAGCGGATCGTCGTCGTGTTGAACGCGCGATTGTCGCCACTGTTTGCCGTGGCTCCAGGAGTTGTGTTCTGATTGAAACCCATGCTGAATCCGTGCGGTTGAGAAGCCCGAATATCGAGCTTCGTACCATTCGCTGTGAACAGGAAATCGCCGTGTTCGCTAATGGCGATCGTATTACTCGTGCCATCGGTGATGCTTGCGAAATTGATTTTGCCCTCGCCACTCAATGTCAATACACCACTGCCGTTCACGACGTTACCGGTTGCGTTCGATGCAGGAACGGTAGAACCAGTACCAAAGAGATACCTTTGTGATGGGTCATTAAGAGCACCGGCAATGCCGACGTAATTCGTTGGGGCAGCGGAGTTGCCGTTGTTCAAATTACCACCCGGCGCGTCTGACGGTAATGGAGACGATGGACATGCGAGGATGGCCGGTTTAAAGCCGTTCAAGGCCTGACAGTTTTGCGAACTGGTATTCCAGAACTGTGCACCTTGACCGGTGCCACTCATGTCGAACTTCGCAAACTCACTTTGCTGTTCGACGTGTGGCAACAGGTGAATCATCCAGCTCGGACCCCACCCGCCAGTGATCGAATTGGGAATAATCCCACCGGGGCTGCTTCCGTATGGGAACTGTGCGGCGACATCGTGGAAACCGTGTAAGGCCAAGGCCCACTGTTTCAGGTTGTTCGTACATTTTGCCCGTGCGGCCGCTTCGCGGACTTTTTGCACGGCGGGGAGTAGCAGCCCGATCAGGATTGCGATAATCGCAATCACCACGAGCAGTTCGATCAGTGTGAACCCGCGTCGCGGTGTCCCACCGATCCGTTTAGAAATGATCATGAAAGAGGCTCCGAAAAAGGGATAAAGACTAGCAACACAAGAATTAGGGTTGCTTTCAGACTTATCGTCACTGATGTGAGTTTACTATACCCAAAGTTGTGTGAAAAAAGAAAGAGAATTTTATTTTATTTGTCAGATTCGGGAACTTTGACTGGAACAAGCGAAGTGTGATCCCAGAACCTTTCGGTTCTGGGATCAAGTACGTGAATTCAACCGGATTAATCGAGGTTCGGAACAGATCCATCGTCGCGAAGAGCGGCTTGTTGCAAGACGGTGAGCGACATACTGTCGCGAAGGAAACGAACCGAGCCATCGGCGAGTGCAGCGTTGA
>JAYSYI010000450.1:0-3985 GCA_043727665.1 Limnoglobus sp.
TTCCCGACCTTGCAGACAAGGCATTTGCGATCAAGCGACTCATGCGAGTCAACCCGCGAATGCCGACGCGCGACGACATCTTGGACATCTACCGCAACGCCTGGTGAGGTCATTCATGAGCGATACTCGCAAGCAACCGCGTTCGTGGATTGTCCTCGCGGGTATCCCCGTGGTCGTGGTCGCGCTCGTCGTTCTCGGTATCTCGTGGGCGAAGTCGCCGAACCAGATTCCTATGCGAGACTTCGTCGAATATTGGTCCGCAGGCGCGGTGAATCTGCGACAAGGGAACCCGTACAATTCCGACGAATTGCTTCCCATCCAGCGGGAAATCGCCCGCGATCCGGATTTAACGCAAGCGACAATGATGTGGAATCCGCCGTGGGCACTCGCGATTTTCACGCCGCTCGCATTGCTACCCGCGAACACCGCACACCTCGTTTGGCTGCTCGTGCAACTGACTGCCAGCCTGGTGTCAGCGGAGTGGCTATGGCGAACCTACGGTGGGCACCCGGATAAAAAAATCCTCGCGCACCTGCTCGCAATTACACTCGCGCCGTTCCTCGTGCTGATGTGGTACGGGCAGGTCGGGGCGCTCTGTTTACTCGGGCTTTCGGGGTTTCTGTTCTTTCATTCACGTGCGCGGCCGATCCTTGCGGGCGCGTTCGTTGCACTAACGGCGCTCAAGCCGCACTTGCTGTTCGCGGTGGGGTTGCTGCTTGTGCTCGATGGCTTCGTGTCGCGTCGCGCCCGCATCGTGTTGCTGTCCGGTGCCGCTACGATGGGGTTGGCCGCGTTCGCCGCGTGGTTGTGTAATCCGCACGTTTACGAGCATTATCGTAGTGCCGGGTGGGAAACGTCGAGTCAATCGCACACGTCGCCGAAGGATTGGTACTCGCCGGTACTCGCCGATTTCATGCGTCGTGCGATTGCCCCGGATCGATTCTCGCTCCAGTTTTTGCCGACGATTTTCGTGTCGCTGTTCGCGATCATCTACTGGTACGTACGGCGAAACCACTGGGATTGGCGAACGGAAATGCCGCGGGCGATTCTTGCATCGACGATTGCGGCGGCCTATGGCGCGTGGGTTTTTGATCTCGTCGTGCTACTCGTGCCGATCGTGCAAGCCGCCGTCTGGCTGACGTCCGTTCCCGTCACTATGCGCATTCGCATCCTCGCCACCGTGTATGTCTTGCTGAACTTTTTCACCGCGATCGGTCCGATCATCGCCGGGCATTTCGATTCGGCGTCCTCGATCCCGCTACACTGGTTCGTGTATTATTCCCCCGCGATCCTAATGCTGTACCTCTCCGCAGCACGCGAACGCCATCGCCCGAACGGCGCTTTCGTACAACGATAACGACGCCTTTTCACACGCGACTTAGGAGACGATTCGACATGGCGAACGAAACGGCACCCGCGAACCGACACCGCGTTGTCATCATCGGCGGCGGCTTTGCCGGCCTCTATTGTGCGCAAGCGCTGCGGAAATCGCCGGTCGATGTCACGCTCATCGACCGGCGCAATTTTCACCTGTTCCAGCCGCTGCTGTACCAAGTCGCGACCGGCGCACTCTCGCCTGCAAATATTGCATCCCCACTGCGAACGATCCTGAAATATCAGCCAAATGCGCGGGTTTTGCTCGTCGAAGTCGAGTCGTTCGACTTCGCGAAAAAGGAAATTACCTTCACCGATGGTGTAAAGCAGCCGTTCGACACGCTCGTTCTCGCAGCCGGATCGACGCACCATTATTTCGGTAAAGACGAAGCGTGGGAACCGCTCGCACCGGGTTTGAAAACCATCGAGGATGCCACCGAAATTCGCCGTAATGTCCTGACGGCATTCGAGCGAGCCGAGCGCGAAGTCGATCCGGTCGTGCGTGCGCGGCTGTTGACATTCGTCGTGGTGGGCGGCGGCCCGACCGGCGTCGAGATGGCGGGGGCGATCTCCGAACTTGCGCGAATGACGATGCGACGCGACTTCCGCGCGATCGATCCCGCATCCTGCCGCGTGATTCTCGTCGAAGGGCAACAGCGAATTTTGCCGACGTTCCACGAAAAATCTTCGCGTCGCGCCGCCAACGCACTAAACGGATTGCACGTCGAAATTCTGTTCGATTGCCACGTGACGAACATCGCGAACGATCACGTGGTCGTGACAGTGGACGGCAGCAAAGAGGTTCGCCGGATTGACGCCGAAACGGTGATTTGGGCGGCGGGTGTGAAGGCGTCGCCACTCGGTAAAAAACTTGCCGAAGCAATTGGTGCGGGTGTGGAAATCGATCGCGGTGGCCGCGTCACCGTCAGTGGCGATTGCTCGGTGCCCGGCCACCCGGACGTTTTCGTACTCGGCGACATGGCCGCGATGAAGTCCGCCGATGGAAAGTCCCTGCCTGGCGTTGCCCCCGTTGCCATGCAACAAGGCCGCTACGCCGCCGACGTGATCGACCGGCGAATTCGCGGCACGGCGCCGGCTGCGCCCTTTAAATACTGGGATAAAGGCAGCATGGCGACCATCGGCCGATCCCGCGCCGTCGCCGAAACCAAAGGCTTTCTGCTCAGCGGATTCATCGCCTGGCTGGCGTGGTTGTTCATCCACATTTTGTATCTCGCCCGCTTCGAAAACCGCATGCTCGTCGTGTTCCAGTGGTTCTGGAACTTCGTCACGCGCAACCGCGCGGCACGGCTCATCACCGGCTCGCCCGGCGCACATCACGTTACGAAAGTGAACTGACATGGCACCGTCACCCCGCCCACTTGCCCTCGTGACGGGGGCCTCCGCAGGCATCGGCAAAGAACTCGCGGAGCGGCTTGCGAAGAACGGTTGCGACCTGATTCTCGTCGCACGCCGAACCGACGAACTCAACGCGCTGGCGGCACGCTTAACCGAGGCACACGCAGCCAAAGTTCACGTGATAACGGCCGACCTCGGCGATGCCACCGCCCCGCGAAAGTTGTTCGACGAAGTTACGGCGAAAGGGCTGAACGTCGAAATCCTCATCAACAACGCGGGGTTCGGCGCGCTCGGAGAATTCGCCACGGCAGACCTTGCACGCATGATCTCGATGATTCAACTCAACGTCGCGGCACTGACCGAACTCACGGGCTTGTTCTTGCCCGCGATGGTGAAGAATCGCCGAGGGAAAATCTTGAACGTGGCCAGCACGGCGGCGTTTCAACCAGGGCCGCTTATGGCGGTCTATTACGCCACGAAAGCCTACGTGCTTTCGTTCTCCGAAGCCCTCCACGAAGAACTCCGCGACACTGGCGTGACAGTGACATGCCTCTGTCCCGGACCGACGAAAACCGAATTCGGCGACGTGGCCGATATGAACGGGACATCGTTATTCAGCGGACCGAACGTGATGGCCGTCGGCCCCGTCGCCCATGCCGCATTCCACGCCCTCATGGCCGGAAAGCGCCTCGTCGTGCCCGGCTTCCGCAACCGCCTACTAATCTTCGCCGTACGCTTCGCACCACGCAGCGTCATTTTGAAAATGGTAAAGGGCTTCCAAAGCCAACGCAAAGGGTAATGAGAACCATCAATTTTGCGTTAACCGTTTGTGATGTGCTTCATGGCGCTAGTTACTCCAGCAACGCCTTCGTAAAGTGCTACAATATCACAGAGGTACACGCGATGAATCTGCCGATTCGATTTCCGAAAGACGAAGACGTGATCGCCGATGAAGTCGCACGGTTCCGGGCATTGACGCCCGAAGACCGCATGCGGTCGATCCGAGGCTTACTCGCCGCCGGCGCACTCATGATCTCGCGTTCGCCCAAAGCGGACTTCCTTCGCGAGTACAGCCGCGAACAAGAGGAATTCGCCCAACGCTCGATCCGCGAATTCGTGGCCCGCCATGCCAGCTGACTCCGATTTACACACTGGCAATTTAATCCGTAAGGAGTCTGGTGAAGTCTACGACAGTTCCACCCGACCCCTTGCGGGGAATGGCTCAGAACGACCGAACCTCGCGATCGGCGTTTAG
>JAYSYI010000451.1:0-3968 GCA_043727665.1 Limnoglobus sp.
TGATACCACAATGCGAGATCGGCGATCGCGTAACTACCGAGGACGATCGGGATCGCGTAACGGAGGCCGAGCCGGGCACCGGCGAACAGCGCGACGGCACCGACGGGAGCGAAGTTCAGTAAGCGATATTCGTTCGGCACGAGTCGCACGACGGCGGCAAACGCCGCCGCCGCGACGACGAGTGCCAGCGTCATCGGCAGGAAATTCTTGACGCGCGACGATTGGGCGAGGTTGTTGTTCATTCCATGATGTTAGGTATGCACCGCTCCTGACGCAACCCGGATACACTGAGACAGTCTGTGAAGTCCGCACCGTTCCCGTCGAAGTTTGAGGTATTCCATGCAGACCGACGACAATATGCTCGGCATTCCGGTGAGTCGAAAAGCGGCGACGCTGTCAGAACCGTTGCGGCCGCAATCCGCGCGCGAACCGGAATTGCGGCCCGGCGAAACGGAGTTGGGACGCCCGACGAACATTCCGCACGATCTGCGATTGCTCACCGAGGAAGACCGCAAACGGATCCAGACCGAGGACGAAGCGCAGGCGGTTCGCGAACTGGCTGAAGCGGAGGAACTGCTGGCGTCGGACCCCGAAGTTTTCGGCTGGCTCGGCTTCCTGTCGCACCCCGTGGCGTTCGCGTTCCTGATCGGCATGGCGGCGATTCTGGCACTGTTCCTTTATGCCCAGGCGATGAGCGTACTCGGCTCGCTGGCAATGCAACCGGCGTGGGCGCAAACCGTCGGTTACGCGGGGCTGGCGCTACTCGGTTTGTGCGTGCTTTACGCCGCCATTCGGCTCGGCATTCTTTATTATCAGCTACGCCGAAACCGGCAGATTCGCCTTGCGGGCTTGCAAGAACTCGCGAACCGCACGCGGTTACGCTGGCTGGCCGACGCGAAAACGACCGAGGCCAAAACCCAACTCGAAGAGTACATGCGGCTGTTCCCGATCGGCTCGGATAAGCAACGCAAATCGCTTGCGAAAATCGGCATCTCCAATGATCGCGTTCGCGCATTGGAAGTGGCCCGAGAGACGCTACTCGATCCCGCGAAATTCGCATCGTCGGGCCAGTGGTTCGGCCAGTTCCGCGAGACGTTTCAGAAGTCGCTCGATGATGCCGCCGCCGAGCGAATCGCGTATTGGTCGAAGCGCGCGGGCGTGATTAACGCGACCGCACCCAACGGGCTGATCGACTCGCTGGCGACGACGTTCTTCGGCTTCGCGCTGCTTGCGGACTTGTGTCGGATTTACAATTTGCGTGCGGGTCGAACGGGTACCGCCGTGCTGTTGGGCCGCGTCTTCTTCAACGCCTACCTCACGGGCCAACTGACGGAAATCGAAAAACTCACCGAAGACCAAGTCAACCAGATGATGGGCGAATTCGCCGCCGCACGGGTGTTGTCGAAAGTCGGTACGCGAATCGGCGGCGGCGTGCTGGCGTACTTTTTGTTGAAGCGACTCGGAAAATACGCCTGCCGTCTGTTGCGCCCCGTGGCGTAATAATATTTCGCGTGGCACAACACGATACGATTTCAGATGCGACAACGTATCAATTATTTTCTTATTCTGGTAGCCGCAGGTCTTTAGCCTGCGCGGGGGAAACGACCCTATAAAACCCTGTCGTGGCGAGTCTTCGAGACGCGACACAAGAGGCACAAAACGTTCATTCCGGGCGCACGAGCCGTCGTGTTTCGAAGACTCACCACGACCCTCAGCGATGGCTCGTGGCAAACGCAGGCTAAAGACCTGCGGCTACCAGAATAAAAGGGTTTCGCCTCTGCACGAAGTATCCGTTTCAGCCGTATGAAGCATAGTTAGTTGTCAGTGAGTTAAGAAGTCGCGGATCGTGAAGATCGGGCGGAAATCGTACTTCGCGAGCGCTTCGCGGGCACCTTGCAATCGGTCGCAAATGCAGACCGCACGCACGACCGTAGCACCGAGCGCTTCGACGGATTCGATGGCCTGCAACATACTCCCGCCCGTCGTCAGCACATCGTCGATGACGACGACGCGATCCCCGGCTTTGACCTGCCCTTCGAGGCGCTCCTTGCTGCCGTACTCCTTGGTTTGCTTGCGTACGAAGAAGCCTTCGAGCGCACGGCCATTGCGGTGGAACGCGGTGAGCGCCGCCGCCGCCATCGGGATCGCGCCGACTTCCAGCCCGCCAATCGCCTGAAAATCGAGGTCTTTCGTCGCTTCGTACAGTTCGTCGCCGAGTAGCGAGATCGCCTCCGCGTGAAAGAGCACCTTCTTCGAGTTCACGTAGTAACTCGACTTCTTCCCCGAAGCGAGCGTGAAATCGCCGAACTGGAGTGCCCGTTCGCGAAAGAGTTGTTGGAGGCGTTCACGTGGTGTCATTTTCGCTTTCAGTTATCTGCGATCAGCAGTCAGGCGATCCGGTAGTATGGAACAACAGTATCATTCTATATTCGATCAGCTGAAAACTGAAAGCTGCCACATGCCCTACACCGAAACCGAAGTCGCCGCGAAACTCGTCGAGCATGGGCTTACCGATTGGTACCTCGAAGATGGCTGGATTCGCCGCAAGTTTAACACCGATGGCTGGCCGCAGACGTTGATGGCGGTCAACGCGATTGGCTACCTGTGCGAGGCGGCGTGGCACCATGCGGATCTGAGCATCACGTGGGGTAAAATCTGGGTGAAACTCAAGACGCACGACAAGGGCGGCATCACCGACAAAGATTTTGAATTAGCAAAAGAGATCGAACGCATGGTACTCTGGCGTCCGGCGGGCGGTGCGTTGGGCACCGGCAACCCGAAGAAATTCGTCTTCACCAAGTGAGAATTATGAGAGCACTTTCTGCGTTCGCGTTTGCCGTTCTCGTCGGCGTGGCCTCGGCGGAAACGCCGAAAGGCACGTACCACTTCGCCGAAACGAAAGGCGAATACTCAGACGTAATGCACGGCGACCGCAAGGTGTTGCGGTTCGTCAACAAGCCGCGCGATGGTACGACGAAGGAATCGCATTACCTGACATTCAAGCCATTTCACCAAGTGTTCGACCCGAAGACCGGCGAGACGATCCTGAGCAGCGGGGCACACCCGAACGTCAAAGAGTTCCTGTTCCCGCACCACCGCGGGCTGTTCTTCGGCTTCAATAAAATCTCGTACGGAGAAAAGAAAACCGCCGACATCTGGCACGGCACGAACAACGTTTACAGCAGTTTCGACAAGATGATCGCCACGAAAGCCGACGACAAACAAGCGAGCCACACGGCCGCCATCAGTTGGCACGGTGCCGATGGCGAGACGTTTGCCGAGGAAGAACGCGAAGTCACGGTCCGCTCGATCGGCGACGGCACCGAGATCGATTGGTCGACGGTTTTGCGTACGAAGTTGCCGAAAGTGCGACTGGACGGCGACCCGCAACATGCCGGGTTCCACTTCCGCGCCACGCAAGAAGTCTCGAAGACGACCGCGAAGCAGACTTACTATTTACGCCCCGACGGCAAGGGCAAGGAAGGCGAAACCCGCAACTGGGAGCCGAAGAAAAAGGATGCGAAAACGATCGATTTGCCGTGGAACGCGATGAGCTTCGTGACCGGCGGCAAACGCTACACATCGCTCCGCATCAACCACCCGAGCAACCCGAAAGAGACTCGCGGTAGCGAGCGCGACTACGGCCGTTTCGGCGACTACTTCGAGTTCGACCTGACACCTGCCACGCCGTTGAAGTTGAAGTATCGCGTCTGGGTGCAAGAAGGCGAAATGACCGTCGAACAGTGTGAAGCGAAAGCCGCCGCCTTCGTGAAGGCGGACTGACGGGCACTCCGTCACTTCAACGCGACGCCGCGCGCTTTCAGTGCGGCCGTCAACTTGCTTTTGTCGGTCTTGGCGGGGTCGATGCGTGCCGTAATGCGTCCGTCTTTGAAACTCGCGGTGGCTTGTTCGACGCCATCGATCTTCGCGATGACTTCGTAAACGCCAAGGCAACACGCCTTGCAATC
>JAYSYI010000452.1:0-3963 GCA_043727665.1 Limnoglobus sp.
GGCGAAGTGCCCGTAAAAGGCACGCTCAGCGACACGCTGTTACCGATCGAATTCGTCCACAAATTCACCCCCGGTTCGCACCTCGTTACGCTCATGCTCGAACCCGATGACCTTCCCGGCGACAACCGGCAAGACTTCGGTATCGAGGTATTGCCGAGCATCCCCGTGCTCATCATTAACGGCGAAACGAAGAGCCGTGGCGGCGACTTCCTCCGCGATGCGCTGGCCCCCGCGAAAGATCAAACGCCGGGGTTCCTCGTGCGGTCGATCGGCATCGACGAGTTCACCGCACCCGTACTTTACGCTGACGTGAAAGGCACCGGCACGCCGCCGCGCGTGGTCGTACTGTCAAACATCGCGAAGCCGACCAAGGAACAAAACGAGGCGATCGAAAAGTATCTCGCCGATGGCGGTTCGGTTTTCATGGCACTCGGCGACCGTTGCGATGCGGCCACCTGGAACCGCGTGTCGTTCCGTGGCGGCCAAGGCTGGTTACCCGCGCGGCTCGTCGATGTCGTCGGCAACGACGACGCCACCGCGAAACTCGACGACGCGCCGAAACCGCAACCTGCCGGTTTCACGCACCCGGCGATGGAAATTTTCAAAGAACCGCTGCCGCTCGGGATCCACACCGCGTACTTCCCGAAACGCTGGAAGGTCGACACCACCGCCGGAGCGAACGGCGCGACGGGTACCGCGATTGCCAGCCTCACGAATGGCGAAATCTTCCTCGTCGAACGCGGCGTCGGGCGTGGCCGGGCGCTGCTGGTGACGGTGCCACTCGATAACAGTTGGCGTACGAATTTCCACACGTTGCCGGACTTTGTTCGGTTCGCCCACGAGATGACGTACTACCTCGCAGGGGCACGTTCGGCGGAACGCAACCTCGCACCGGGTCAGCCGATCGTGTTCAGCCCGCGGCCCACCGAGCGAGCGGCCGCGGTGACGGTGCAACCGCCCGAAGGCCCCGCGAAAGTGCTGCCCGTGAAGCAGTGGCCGCTCGTATTCGATGCGACACGCGACCCCGGCGCGTACAAACTCACGACGAGCGGAGGCCGAACATATTTCTTTGCGGTGCGGTCCGACCCGCAAGAATCGGTGCTGACGCCAAACTCCGAAGATGACCGCAAGAAAGTGTCTGAAATCGTGAAAGGTTTGCAATACATCGTGAACCCCGACGACATCGAATCGAAGAAAGGCGAAGGCCCACAAACCCGCGAACTCTGGTGGCTATTGCTACTATTGGTGCTCGCGTTGCTCGCCGGGGAAGTCTGGTACACGCGGAAACTGGCACAACGCGGCCAAACGCTTTAGCATTCGGGTTTTCGATTCTCGGCATCGGCGGGCAATTCGAGTCGGCAGCAACCGAGATTGAGCGCATCGCGTGGGATGCCCGCTTCGACCGCTTCTTCGAGTATGCCAGGCCAAAGTGAGTACCACACGAAGCGCCCTTGCTTCTTGCCTTGGACCAACCGCGCGTGCTTCAGAACCATCAGGTGGTGCGACACGTTGACGGGCTGAATTTCTAGCATCGCGATGATTTCCGTGACATTGTGAGGTCCGCCCGCCAAAAAACGCACGACCTTCAACCGCTCCGGGGCCGCCAGTGCAGCGAGTAGCTCCGCACACCGCTGCGGCTCGAGGGGATCATTTTTTGACACAATACATTCCAAGTGTTACTCGAAAGCGAGTTATCTCAAGAGATTCTACACGCAACTCGAAACTTGGTACGTAAACCAGCAAGCGAATGGTTTAAGCCGGCTACCCGTCATTGCTTCTTTCCTGGAAACTCGAACTTGTCGAACTCTTCCTACGTGATCTCGCCGTCAGAATTGGCGTCGATTTTGTCGAAGAGCTTATCGCCGAGCAGTTCGCCGACTTTTCCCGCTTTGCCGCCTTTGCCTTTTAGGCGATCCTTGAGGGCGTCGCTTAACGTCTTGAACTCTTCCTTGGTCACTTTGCCGTCACTGTTCGCGTCTATTTTCTCGAACATTTTCGTTTTGTCGAGGTTGCCTTGGCAGGCTTCGCATCGGGCTTCTTTTCGTCTTCGGCGCTAGCCACGGTGACTGCGCTGATCAGACCGAAGATGGCCAGGCATGAACAATTTGCGTTTCGCGGATCGTTCTCCCATTCGTGTGTCGGCGAAGCGCCGTGAGCGATTCAACACGCAACCAGCACGTTTATTACATTCACTGGCATGTGTCGAATGCGGCGATGTTGGGTAGCAGAATGACTCCAGCCATTACCCACCCCCCCAACCGTGGACTCATTCCCGAATTTCGGAACCAACCTAACCCAGCAACGACTTACGTCCGATTTCGGTGGTCGCGATCCACGCCAGAACCAAAGTTCTGGTGGTTCGTTCATGCAAAACTGCAACCTCACTTTGAACCTTGCCCATTCACTCGCCACTCCTCTCCAGCTGATATTGCTCGAAACGTCACAATGGGGTTAAATAGGCATCTGTCGATGAAGAGGCTTTCCCGGCGAGATTTATTCATGAGAATGCCGTTCGTTATTGCGGTGGTTGCGTGGGTTACTGTCGCCAGTTCGATACGTGCGGCGGATTCAGAGACGGCGCGGGATCGAATTCATTTTCCCCAAACGTCGTTCGCGTTTTGCGTGACGATCACGGAAGGAAAACTGCAATTCCGGGGCGATACGCCGTTGGTGCGTCGCGCATTGTCGGATGCGAAAAAGGCGATCACCATCACTCCAGACAGCATTGTGCGGCTGACAGAATTGATCGATCACCTCGAGCGTGTGGGCGATATCGTAACGGCGAAAATGTACCGGCTGAAGCTCATCCGCTTGCGTCGCAAGGCCGTGGCCGAGCATCCGGACGATTTTCAGGCGAAACTCGATTTGCATTACGCATTGCCATTGGGAATTGATGAAGGCGAGATTGATCGGGCCATGAAACTGGCCCCGAATCGCCACGAGCCGTACTTGGCCAAGGCGAATCTGCATTCGCACCGAAACGAAACGGATGCGTGTTTGGCGGCACTGAAAACCGCGGTGAGCCTCGCCCCGGAAGCTGACATCGAAACCCGTATGACGTACGCCTACACGCGAACGAAATTTGCCGCAGATCGGGTAATGGCACTGAAAGCTCCGGCAAGTCCTGCGAACGTAGAGGCATTACGTGCGATAGCAGCCGATGACCTCCGCACGGCGTTAAGCGAAACGAACGACCTAGTCGTCGCAGCGGCGAAACGTTTTCAGACCGACAACGGCCAATGTGGCCTCGATACTCGCGCCCGTTGCATGGGACTACTCATGTTCCGCGACACGGTTCGGGGTATTGCCCAGCACGCCGAAGCGATCGATAAGCCTAAAGACCAAACTCAGATTTACCAGAACGACACTGCAAACCTTGTCGGGAAGTTCCTGCCTCCAACTCTAGATGACCCTCATGCCTTGTTTTTGGGCTTGTTAGTCGGTCTCACCAGCCGTCCCGTTAAGTTTCCGTCGAAAACCGAACTGTCTTTCGATCCCGAAGCGAAGAAAATGATACAGCCATACCTCGATCGACTGAAAATCATATCGGCCGATCCCGATCCCGAGAAGGCCGCGACGGCGGCGTGGATTCGCGGCCTCTCCTTGTGTTTTATGGCGGGTGGTAAGGTCGGGAAAAATCCGGCTGTCGCGAAGGAAGTTTACGAAGACTTGCGAACGGCCATTCGCCTCGCACCGACGTTCGACTTGCCGTGGGGAATACTGGTCACCGAATTGGCCGATGAAGGTTCCGTGGAAGCGATCTCACTCGGCAAGGAATGGGTCGTAGTATCGGGAACCGCGTTAAGTTATTACGGCTGCGCGAAGGCGATGTCAAAACTGGATAAATGGTCGGAGGCCGAGAAGTACGTCGAACAGGGCTTGTTCCATTTTCCGAACGATATTCTGTTGCAACACGGTCGTATCGCTTGCGATCTCCGAAGCGAATCGTCGATCATCCTCGAA
>JAYSYI010000453.1:0-11904 GCA_043727665.1 Limnoglobus sp.
AGCGGTGATGGCGGCAATGCAGACCACGATGATGAGGGCCAACATCACGGCGTACTCGACCGCGGTTGGGCCGTCTTCTTTTTTCAGAAACGTGACGAACTTCTTTGCGATAACGTTCATAACTCGAACCCCTTAAAACATGGTGAAAAAACAGAGAATGACACCGATGGATCTCGATCAAAATCGTAACGTACAACTGGTTCGGGCCGCTGTGGCCCGATACTCAGGACGCCGCCTTGACCGAGGCTGCCGTGTTCAACTGCGCGTTCGAAAAGACACCGGAAACACTTCCGCCGAGGGCCGTTACTGCGGCAATGCAGACCACTATGATGAGGGCCAACATGACTGCGTATTCGACTGCGGTGGGGCCTTCTTCGTTCTTTAAGAACGTGGTGAGTTGCCTGGCGACTTTCGTCATCATGGCGTTTACCTCGTAACTTGTGGTGGGCATCCAGGACAACAATCTCGCACGGGTCGCGACTCGTTGTCACCCGTTGCCCCCTTCACGAAGCAACAATAGACCACGCCGCACACGTGTCAAATTCGGCACAAGCAATTTTTCGCGCTTATTTCCTGCCGTCGATACGACGTGCCGTAATTCCCGTCACCTGTCCGAAAATGAGACGAAATCTCTCGGTTGTAAGACGCAAAAACAGGCGGACAGACGAATTTCGGTAGCAATACCGTTGCAAAAATGAAAGATTGCAACTTGCAACGCGAATTGTTACCGGCGAATCGATTCGGTTTCGCGCGTAAAAGGAGCCACCGTGCTCGACATCGTCAAAGTATTCGGCTGGATTGGGCTGGGACTATTCCTCGTGATACTCGTCGTGCTGATCGCGATGAACGCGAATTTGTTCCGGGGCGTCGCCAAGCAATCGAAGATTGGCAAGGCCGACATTCGCAGTTACGCCAAGCGATACATGCGGAAGTTCCCCGAGTCGAACCGCACCGGTCTGCGCGAAGCACTGCTGCAAGAGTTCGTTCCGGAGCGCGTGTTGGGCCGCGACACCGACAAAGAACTGCTCGGCTGTTTACTTTTTGGCATCGTGGGGATGATCGCATCTGCGGTCGCACAATCGACCGCCGCCGACATGGGCGACGCCGAAATTCGCCGGATCAAGCAACTGATCGACGACGTAACCGGTGACCTGTCCGGAGAAATGACGCGATGAATAAGCCGTTCGATACGACGCTGAAGGATCTGTTGAACATTTTCGCCGTCGACTGGGCCGACTGGATCGGGCCGGAAATCGGTCTGTCCGCGAAAATTGAAGTCGAGCCGCTCGATGTCGATTTGTCGACGGTGCAGTTGTCAGCCGACAAAGTGTTTCGGCTAAAAGCCCCGGCAGAAGGCCTTTTGCACATCGAGCCGCAAGCCTCGCGGGACGTCGATTTTCCCGGGCGATTGTTGCAATATAGCGCACTGCTGGACGCTCGATATGGCCACCCTGTCTATTCGGTGGCGCTCCTTTTGCGACCGGCTGCCGCACCGGGCGTCACTGGCATCGTCAGTCGTAGCCGCCACGACGGTACCGAATATTTGCGTTTCGAATACTTCGTTATCAAAGTGTGGGAGCTACACATCGAACCGCTGATGGCGAGCGGTATCGGCGCTCTCCCACTCGTGCTTCTCACGAACGAAGCCGAGGGGCAACTCGGCACCTTGGTGGACCGCATCGACGCGAGATTGCGTGCCGAGCAAGTCCCCGATGTGAGACGAATATTTTTGCTGACATGCGGGTTTATCCTGCTCGGATTGCGGTATACTGGCATTGAGGTTGAAAATGCATACACGAGGGTCCGAGGCATGAAAGAGTCATCGACATACCAGGCGATCCTTGCAGAAGGCGAGATCAAAGGCGAGATCAAAGGCCGAGTGGAAGGCCGAGTCGAAGGCGAACTCAAAACTCGGCAAAGTACACTACTCGACATTCTCCGCGAACGGTTTGGCGATGTTCCGGCCGAAGTCGAATCGCGGATTCGGGCGGTCACTGAAGCCGCGAGGTTGCAGCACGCGATTCTGCGTGCGATCCGGATTTCCTCGATTGACGACCTCGAACTGTGATGGCTACCGACGAAGTTCGCTCTCACCCCAGCCAGGCGGGGGTTTCGCCTTCGGCGGGGAGTTTCACGACGCTCGCGCTGATGATGTGCTCGTGTTGGTTGATTTCGTTGACGGCGGCTTCGGGTGGGTAGGCGTCGAGGTTGAGCACGCCGATCGCTTCGCCGCCGGGGGCTTGGCGGCCGAGATTCATTGCGCCGATGTTGACGCCGTGCTTGCCGAACGTATTGCCCATGAAGCCGATAACGCCGGGGCGGTCGTAGTGGCTGAAGATGAACAGCAAGCCATCGAGGTACGCTTCGAGGCGGAACTGCCCGAGGCGAACGAGCCGCAGATACTGGTTCCCAAACAGCGTGCCGGCAGCGGTGTACGTCTTTTTGTCGGTCTCGACATCGGCTTGCATCAGCGATGCGAAGTCTTCTTTCTTCGGCGACGACGACGCGACAATTTCGATGCCGCGATCCCGCGCCATCACTTCCGCATTTACCAAATTCACGCCACCCATGTGCGATTCGAGCAAACCCGCCGTGAATGCGGACGTCAGCAGTTGCGTCTTGCGGCTCGCCAGATCGCCCTTGTAAGTCAGCATCACTTTCTTGATTCGCCCGTGGCACATCTGCGCGTGCAACATGCCGAGGCGACGTGCGAGATCGACGTATTGCCGTAACTCGTCGAGTTCCTTGCGATCGACGGCGGCCATGTTCACCGCGTTCAGCACGATGCCTTTCAGCAGGAAATCGGCGATCAATTCCGCCGCCTCGATCGCGACGTTCTCTTGCGCTTCGACGGTCGATGCGCCGAGGTGCGGCGTCAGGACGATGTTCGGCGCGGTCAGTAACGGGTTATCGGCCACGGCAGGTTCGACGGTGAACACGTCAATGCCCGCACCGGCGATCGTGCCCGCTTTCAGCGCGTCGGCAAGTGCCTGTTCGTCGATGATTCCCCCGCGCGCCACGTTCAGCACGCGCGCGGATTTTTTCATTTTTGCCAGTTCGGTCGCACCGATCAGGCTCTTCGTGTCGTTCGTTAACGGTACGTGAATCGTGAGATAATCGACCTCGGGCAGCATCGCCTCGATGCTCGCGGCGGCCTTGTAGCCCATCTCGGCGACCTTCTCCGGCGTGACGAACGGATCGAACGCGAGTACCTTCATTTCGAGGCCGACGGCGCGTTTGGCGACTTCGCGCCCGATCCGCCCGAGGCCGATCACGCCGAGCGTTTTGCCCGTGACTTGCGTGCCGACGAACTTGCTGCGATCCCACTTGCCCGCCTTCATGGTGGCGTCGGCTTGCGGCACGAGCCGGGACAGCGACATGAGCAGCGCGATCGTATGTTCGGCGGCGGAAACCGTGTTGCCGCCGGGCGTGTTCATGACGATCACCCCTTTGCGGGTGGCCGCCACGACATCGATGGTATCGACGCCGACACCGGCCCGCGCGATCGCCCGCAGCTTGCCTGGATTCTCGAGCATCTCCGCCGTAATCTTCGCCGCCGAACGCACGATCACCGCATCGTAGGTCGGCAGAACCGCCTTCAACTCGGCCGGATTCTTGCTGAGTTCGGGGCGATGATCGACCGACACACCGAGCTTTTTGAGCGTCTCAGCGGCAGCGGCTTCGAGATTGTCGGCAATGAGAACGCGAGGCATTTCAGGTCCACCGAATATGGGAGCAGGAACGCAAAAAGTCATTTTACGAGAGATGCCAGCGAATGGCGGGGTTCATTCGATTTGGAGACGCGAGACAGCCATTCCAGGATAAGACCAATGGCATTGACTTTCTCATCTTGCAAATGGCAGCCCCGTTCACTTTCGAACTATCTGCGTAAATTTTCCCCATCTATGGCGGATGCGGCAAGCCGTTCGGACTCTCCTGAGTGTTCGCCAAACCTACGCACTCCAATCAGGAGATTTCCGATGTCTCGAAACACTCGACAACAGCGTTCGCGGTTACTCTGCGAAGCGTTCGAATCGCGCATCGTTCCGACGGTGTTTCCGATTCCGGCAAATGCGGTTGCGATTAGCCCCGATGATGGTGGCATTCCGCAAATTAAGGTCGTCGACCCCACGACCGGTACGGATATCGGCACGTTTCAAGCGTTCGAAGATTCGTTTCGCGGTGGGGTTCACGTCGCACTCGGCGATGTCACCGGCGATGGCGTTCGCGATCTCGTGATTGCCGCCGGAAAAGGTGGCAGCCCACGGATCCGCATCGTCGATGGGAAAAGCGGTGTGACTCTGAACGACTTCTTCGTTTACGAACAGCAATTTACGGGTGGGATCAACGTCTCGATCGGCGATACGAACGGCGATGGCGTCAACGACATTATCGTTGGCACGGGTGCGGGTGGCGGGCCGCGGGTACGGGTGCTCGATGGCAAGTCGCTGGGCAACACGGTTCTGAAAGATTTTTTCGCGTACGAAGATTCGTTCCGCGGCGGCGTGCTGGTGTCGTCGGGCGATACGAACGGCGATGGCGTCGACGACATTATCACGGGTACTGGCGTCGGCGGTGGGCCGCGCGTGGAAGTGTTCTCCGGCAAAGACAACCGCGTGTTGCGAAATGAATTCGCCTACGAAGATTCGTTCCGTGGCGGCGTGCTCGTGTCGTCGGGCGACACGAACGGCGACGGCAAGGCCGACATCATTACGGGTACCGGCCCCGGTGGTGGTCCCGTTGTGCGGGTTCTCAGCGGGGCGGATGGCCGCGAATTATCGTCGATGTTCGTCGATGATCCTTCGTTCCGCGGCGGCGTTCGCGTCGATTCTCGCGATGTCAACGGCGATGGCCGCGATGATATCATCGCGCACGTTCGCCACGGGAACGACGATGGTTTCCACGTTTTCGATGGCACAAATGGCAAATTCCTGAACTCGGTCAGCCGCGTCGTCGACGATAATCCGTCCGCAACCAATACCGTGGCCAACAGCAAGGGCGTCGTCACGGTGGGTGTCGCTTCGAGTATTGAAGGGACGTTCGTGTCGGTCGATACGGTAGCGAACACGGTCACGATCCAGCTGCAAAACGGTACGAACGCGATTGCCAAAGCGGGTGCGGGCACGGAGATCAAACGCGATAAGCTCAGCGCGACGTTGGCAACCTTCCAAGCGGGCGACAAAGTCGAGACGCTCATCGGCCCCGATGGCACCGCATGGAAAATTGAAGCGAAATCCGCAGCATTCGTCGAAGGTCGCAGTGGTAAGGGCGATTCCGGAAACAGCGGAAGTAACGCAGTGACCGTGCAAGGGACGATCACCGCGATCGGCGCGACCGCCAACACGGTCACGGTTCGCGATTCGGCAGGCAAGCTCACCACGGTGCAAGTGGGCGTCGGCACGAAGATCGAACGCAACAACGCCACCGCGACACTCGCCGCTCTCGTTGCCGGTGACACCGTCGAAGCGAAGATCAGCGCCAACGGCATCGCGATTCAGATCGAAGCGGTTTCGGTTATCACGCCGCCAGTCGTACCGCCAACGGTGCCACCCGCACCGAGCGGAACGAGCAACGCCGCCGCGAACAGCAAGATCGAAGGTCGCATCACGGCAATCGATGTCGCCGGGAACACCTTGACAATCCGCGTACAAAGTGGGGTCTCGTTCATCGTGCGATCCGCCGCCACGACGAAGATCGAGCGGAACAACAATCACAGCACCCTGGCCGCGTTCCAAGTCGGCGATTTCGGCGAAGCGACCACCGGCAGCGACGGCTTCGCCACGAAGATCGAAGCGGTTCAGGTGTGATGCACGATCTCGTTAGCTCGACGCGCTAGCGAGGGAGTCGTGGCGAGTCTTCGAGACCTGACGCGATCCGCAATGCAAATGGGTGCTGCCCCCTCCCATGGTATCACCATGGGCTACGTGAGCGATCCTTTCAGGACCGAAGAACAGAACCCGACACTGAAGTTGTCGCTCTCTCAGCCCATGGTGGAACCATGGGACGGGGCAAACACCCCCAAAAACCAGTCGTGGCGAGTCTGCGAGACGCGACGCAAAACGTTCATGCCGGGCGTACGGACGTCGTGTTTCGAAGACTCACCACGACCCGCAGTCGCCGAAGGGTGAATGTCCTCCCTCGCTAGCGCGTCGGGCTAACAATTGCGATCCTTTCAGGATCGAAGAACAGAGTAAAACAAGTACCATTGGACTCCGCTGGGTATGATGATGAGATTGGCAACGATCCTCAGCAATACCCACCGGGGTACTTCGGATGGCGGATTCTACTCAGCAACCAGTCACCGATGGTTCGTTGCTGGCTCGCATTCAAGATGGCAGCGAAGGCGCGGCGAGCGAACTGCACCGGAGGTATGCCCAACGGCTGTTGGCGCTGACGCGGGCCAAGACGGGGCCGGAACTGCAAGCGCGCGTCGATGTGGAAGACATCGTGCAATCGGTCTTTGGCAGTTTCTTTCGCGGTGCGAAGCGAGGCATTTACACCGCTCCCGATGGCGAAGAACTCTGGGGCCTTTTCCTCGTCATTGCCTTGAACAAGATTCGGGCGAAAGGTTCGCATCATCGGGCGGCAAAACGCGATGTTCGTCGCACCGTCAACGAAGGAATCGCGGAACCGGACGAGGGTTCGGGATTCGACCCGCCGAACGACGATGCTTCGGCGTATCTGCTTTTGCGGCTGGTCGTCGATGAGGTTCTTGCCGCAATTCCGGATACGCACCGCGATGTCGTGCGGATGCGAATCGAAGGGTATGAAATTGCGGAGATCGCCGACAGGAGTGGCCGATCGAAGCGGACAGTCGAACGCATTCTGCAAGAATTCCGCAGCAAGATGGCGACGCGGATGGGAGCGACGGATGACGACGCAAACGATGGTCGTACCTGAAGACGAACTCGACCGCCGCGTGGCCGGTTACGAGGCCGCATGGACCACCTCGCGTTCGGCCCACCTCGCCTCGTTCCTGCCATCGCGCGAATCGCCGAACTACCTGCAAACCCTCGCCGAACTGATTCGCATCGACATGGAGTTCCGCAGTGAACGCGGGGAATCGCCTTGTTTGGAAGCCTATCGTTCGCAAGCCACCGAACTTTTCGCCGATGCCGAACGACTCGGCGAACTCGCATTCGAGGAATATCGGCAACGGCTCGCGCTCGGCGAATCGCCGAATGCGCGCGAGTACGCCAGCAATTATGGTGTCGATGTTTCCGATTGGCCGCTGCCGACCGAAACACCGAAGGTATCGCGTTACCCGGAAGCGGGGAATACCGTCGGTGCGTTTCGCATCCTCCGCGAACTCGGTCGGGGTTCGTTCGGCCGGGTGTATCTCGCTGAGCAAACCGACCTCGCGGGGCGTTGGGTGGCGTTGAAGATTTCGACGAAGTTCGGACTGAGCGAGCCGGAAACGCTCGCACGGTTGCAGCACACGAACATCGTGCCGATCTACGCGACGCAACGGATCGGCAGTTCGCAGATCATCGTGATGCCATACCTCGGTTCGACGACGCTCGCGGATGTGCTGACGGCACTGCACGCGCAACAAGTGTGGCCCGCATCGGGGAAAGCCCTCGCCGATACGGTGGTGGATCGCGCGAGCCGAACGAAGTTGTTCGACGATCCGCGCACGATTGAAACGGCACCGAAACCGCCCGCACACGTACCGCTCGATCCGTTACGAAAGTTGTCGTTTCCGGAGGCGGTTCTCTGGATCGGTTGGAAACTAGCCGAGGCCCTGGCGCACGCGCACGATCGCGGCATTTTGCACCGCGACATCAAGCCCGCGAATGTGCTGCTGACCGACGAAGGCCAGCCGATGTTGCTCGACTTCAACCTTGCGGCGGATAGCGCCAGTGATCGCGCTGCCGGTGTCGGTGGAACCCCGGCGTACATGGCTCCCGAACAGTTGATTGCGATGAAAACGGGCACGGCCGTCGTCGATGCCCGCGCGGATCTATACTCGCTGGGCCTCGTTCTTGCGGAACTGATGATCGGCCGATCTCCGTTCGTAGGCACCGATCCGCTACCGCAGCTCCGCAATGCGAATTCGAACATTACCCCTAGTACCGAAGCGATTATTCGCAAGTGCCTCGCGTATGATCCCGCCGAGCGATACGCCACCGCGCAAGAACTGGCCGACGAACTGCAACGGCAATTGACCGATGCGCCGTTGCGTTTCACGCGCGAACCGTCGATCCGCGAACGCGGTCGCAAGTGGCGTCGCCGTCACCCGCTGATCGCCTCGACGGGCAGCGTGGCGCTTCTGGCAACGCTGCTCATCCTCACGCTGTCCGCGCTCGTCGTATCCCGGCAACGGCACTTGCAGAACCTGAGCGCGGATCGCGCCGCGATTCAACAGTATCGAGACTTCGAACGGGCCGTGCCTGCCGTAGTGAATCGCTTGACGTTTCGAGATCGCGATGCGGTTCCTCGCGAACAAGCCCACGGCGAACTCGACGCGCTGCTTTCGCAGTACGGCGTTCTCGACAATCGCGAATGGGCGAATGCCGCCACGATTGCGCGACTTCCCGAACTCGAACGCAACGCGCTCATTGAACAGATCGGCGAGTTGCTACTGTTGAAGTCGCGTTTGGAACCGGACACTCAGATTGCCATCCAGCTTAACGAGCAAGCGGCGGCGGCGTTCCAGATACACGGCGAAATTCCGCGCGTCGTCTGGGACGAACGGCACCGGTTCGCGGCGAAACTCGGTCGGGACGCGGAATCTCGCGTGTATCACGAACGTGCGGAGAAGCTCGCGCCGAACTATCGCGATTGGTATTTTTCCGGCTTGGCCGCGCACGATGCCGGTGAATTTCCCGAGGCGATTGCGTGCTTCGAGAAGGCACTGAGCCGCGATCCGAAGCACGATTGGTCGTGGCTACTTCTCGGCCATGCGTGGTCGGTACTCGGCCGCGACGACAAGGCCGAAGGCTGCTTCCACGCTTGCATTGCGCTTCAACCCGAGCGTTTCATGGGCTATTACAATCGCGGGTTGTGCCATTATCGCAAGAAGCAATACGCCGAGGCGGCGGCCGATTTCACCAAGGTGTTAGCACTCGAACCCGAGTTGCGGAAAGCGCGAATCGAACGCGGGTTGGTGTATGTTGCATCGGGCCGATACGCCGACGCCGAGGCGGACTTCACGAAGGAACTCGAAAGCGGTTCGACTGAAACGCGACTGTATTTCTTGCGGGCGAACGCACGATCGTTGCAGAACAACGCGACCGGTGCGGAGAAGGATCGTGCTGAGGGAATGGACCGCGAACCGAGCGACGAACTGAGTTGGGTCACGCGTGGCCTGGAGAAAGCCGCAGCGGGCGATACCACTGGCGCGATTGTGGATTACGATCGCGCACTGAAACTTCACCCGCATTCGTACCTCGCGCTCATGAACAAGGCGAATGTGTACGACGAGAAACTCCATCGCGAAACCGATGCGATCGCGGTGCTCAATCTCATTGTCGCACATCACCCGTATCATGCGACGGCACGCGCGGGACGGGCGGTACTGTCCGCACGGCAAGGGGATCGCAAGTCGGCACTGTCGGATGCGGAGTATTGCCTGGGGCAGAATCCGAACTCGGAGATTCGCTATCAACTCGCGGGGGTTTACGCACTGATGGCGAAGACGCACCCCGACGATGCCAAACGGGCGTTCGAGCTATTGCGTTCGGCACTGAAAGATGGCTACGGATACGATCTGATTCGCATCGATCCCGATCTGGCAACGGTTCGCGACCGTCCCGAATTCCGCAAGTTAATCGAAGCGGCAAAGCAGTTGCTACCGTCTCAGTAAGTATCCGAGATTCCGTGGCGGACGGCGCGATGCGTTCCGACTCTTACCTGTTGAACCGAGGTCGCGATGCAGAAAAGACGGATCCTAGTTGCCGAACCACTCGAACCCCGCGATTGCCCCGCTGTGTTTGGGAACCCGTGGCTCGACCCGAACCTGACGCTCTCGTTTGCACCCGATGGTACCATCGTGAATGGCGTGCCGAGCCGGTTCGATGCCGCGTTGGCGAACATCCCGGAAGCGACTCGCCGCAGCGAAGTGCTGCGTGCGTTTCAGACGTGGATTGCGGCGGCGAACGTGAATATCGGTGTCGTGGCCGATGCGGGCCAAGCGTTCGGTGTGCCGGGCGTTGGCTCGCACGACCCGCGCTTCGGCGACGTTCGCATCGCGGCCGCCCCGCTCGCAATTGACGATGTCGCACTCGCGCTGCCGTTCGATGTCTCGGCCGGAACGCGGGCGGGCGATCTGCTGTTCAACAGCACGCAAGCCTTCCGTGCGGGAACGACCGGCGGCTACGATCTCTTCTCGATTGCACTCCACGAAGCCGGGCATATTTTCGGGCTAGCAGGAAGCAACGATCCCACGTCGGCGATGTATCAAACCGCCGACCGCATTCGCACCGGGCTGAACGCCGCCGACATCCTGGCGATTCAGCAACTCTACGGCCCCCGCCAAAACGATCGCTACGAAGGTCCGAACGGCAACTTCACAATCGCCAACGCCGCACGACTTCAGCCGAGTGGCAGTGGTGGTTCGAACGCGATCAAGATTTCGGCGGATATCACGACCGCAGACGATGTCGATGTTTACTCGTTCAAAGCGGATCACCTTCAAGGCGGCGCGTATCTCGTCAAACTGTCTACCGCCGGGTTCAGCTTGTTGTCTGCAACCGTCGAGATCCTCGACGGCAAAGGGAACACGGTCGCTACGGGGACAGCGGACACCGCGCTGCGACTCACGAATCTCAAAGAAGGCGACACTTACTTTGCGCGGGTGCGTTCGGCGAATCCGACGTTCGCGGTCGGCGGTTACCGCATGGAATTCCGCCCCGAAAGTGAAGCCGCCCACGACGAACTCGAGAACCCCGAAGTGGGTACGGACGATACCGCAGCGACGGCCACATCGCTGGATCGTCTGCCGTCGCTGTCGGGGACGCGGCAAAATTTCTTCGTCGAATCGAGCCTCAGCACCGCGACCGATCTGGACTTTCACCGCGTCCGGTCGACGCAACCATCGGGTAGCGCGGGCGGCGTTCTCACGGTCCGCGTCGTCGCGACCGGCACGAACGCGCTGGATCCCGTCGTCGATATTTACGATGCGAATCAGGTGCTGCAAGCGACGACCGTTCTCGTTCACGATGGCGGCGAATACAGCGTGCAACTGCCCACCACGGAAGGGAATCGCGATTACTTCGTCGCGGTTCGGCACGCGAAGGGCAACGCGGCCATCGGTAACTATTCGCTCGGTATCGACTTCGGCGGGCCGCTCGTCTCCCTGCAAAACTTCGGCGAGGGTGTGCTGACGGCCGTCGCGCCCGCGAACACGAACAGCCTTACGGTGACGTCCGGTCAAGTTCTGCACGTGATCTTCAAACTCGATCCGACGACCACGCCTGCCGCCGCCCGGTTGTCTGTGTTCGATGCCTCGAATGTCGCGATCGATTCCCGCCTGGTGAACTCTGGCGATGTTTTGAGTTTCAACGTTTTTCTGAAGCCGGGTACCTACACGTTGCTCGTGGGCGGTGGTGCCACCGATGGCGGGGCGATCCCAAACATCCACTACTCGATTCTTGGGCTGACGCTCTCGGACCCGATTGGCCCGCAAGCCCTTCGGCCTGATATCACCGTGCCGATACCGTTCGTGCCACCCCCGCCGCCCCCACCCGTTGCGGTGACACCGCCCCGCCCCGTGACTCCAACGATCCCGGTGACGCCACAAGATCCGAACATTCTGCTGATCCCGCCGACCGATCAACCGACGTCGCCAACGCTACAGTTGCGGCCACTTTCGCCACCACCCACGAAGACATTCTCGGTGGGTGCCGCGAATCCGAACGGGTCCGTGATTCGTTCGTTCAACCCAGACGGCACGCTACGCTT
>JAYSYI010000454.1:0-11797 GCA_043727665.1 Limnoglobus sp.
TTCAACGCCTACACCGTACTCAAACAGAAGCGGTTGATTCTGACGAAGTCGGCACTCGAAAGCCTTCGCAAACAACCCGCTGCCAAGTAATCGATTCTATCGGCGAATCAAGGATAAGTCATGCAAACGCGACCAAGGCCGAAGAAATACGTTCGCAAGCTGGAAATGCGCCAGCCCTGCGAACACGGCACGCCCGGCATCGAACTCCGCCCGTACCAGATCGTGCTTCGGCCACTGGTGACGGAAAAGGGGACGCACCAAAGCACCCGCTACAACTCGTACACGTTCATGGTGAACCCGATCGCCTCCAAAGCGCAGATCGCCGCCGCTGTGAAAGAGTTGTTCAACGTGCGAGTCGAAAAAGTCCGCACGCAGACGCGACAAGGTAAGAAGACGAGCGCCCGAGCCAAACCCGGCAAACAGTCGGATTGGAAGAAAGCAATTGTCACGCTGAACGTCGAAGACAAGATTGACTTCTTCTAGGTAGTCGGCAGTTTACAGCTCGCAGTTAACAGCCGGAAACGGTAAAGACTGCTTCTGATGACTGCATACTGTGAACTGCAAACTACTAGCTAAGAGCGAATTTCAATGGGCATCAAGTATTACAAACCGACATCCGCAGGCCGCCGGGGCGGCTCCGTGTCGGACTTCGCCGAGTGTACCAACCCCGGCGTGAACGCTCCCGAAAAGACCCTGCTGAAGCCGATCAAGAAAAAGGGCGGACGCAACAATCAGGGAATCGTGACCGTTCGATTCCGGGGTGGCGGTCACAAGCGGATGTACCGCATCATCGACTTCAAGCGGAAGAAGGATGGTATCGAAGCCACCGTCATCACCGTTGAGTACGATCCATGCCGGTCCGCACGTATCGCACTCATCCAGTACGCGGATGAGACGAAGACCAAAGCCTACATACTTGCTCCCGACGGCCTCAAAGCGGGCGACAAGGTGATGTCCGGCGATACCGCAGAACCGAAGATCGGCAACTGTATGCCGCTCTCGAAGATTCCGCTCGGTATGACGATTCACAATATCGAACTGATGCCCGGTAAGGGTGGTCAGGTTTGTCGGTCCGCTGGTTGTGCGGCCGTCCTCGGTGCCCGCGATAAAGGTTTGGCACTCATCACGATGCCGAGCGGAGAAGTCCGCCGCGTATCCGACAAGTGCCGAGCGACGATGGGTAGCGTGTCGAATCCCGACCACATGAACGTCAGCCTGGGTAAAGCCGGACGTAAGCGATGGTTAGGCCGCAAGCCACACCAACGCGGTACGTCGCAAAACCCGGTCGACCACCCGATGGGTGGAGGCGAAGGTCGTTCGAAGGGTGGACGTCACCCAACGTCGCCGAGTGGTGTGCTCGCCAAGGGTGGCAAGACCCGCGACAAACGAAAACCGTCGAACAAGGCGATCGTTCGTCGCCGACCTGCGGGTCCGTTCCAGAAGAGTAGCTAAACAAACGTGGTTCACCGGGGATTCGAATGCGAATTCCTGGCCACATGGTGACAGTGTTTCTACATTAATCCGTTCGATACTGGCACGCCAGTGGCTGCGGATCA
This sequence comes from Limnoglobus sp., assembly GCA_043727665.1. Classification (GTDB taxonomy): domain Bacteria; phylum Planctomycetota; class Planctomycetia; order Gemmatales; family Gemmataceae; genus Limnoglobus. The sequence goes on from JAYSYI010000454.1 coordinate 1,557, forward strand.
CAGTTGTCGTGGGAGACTGGGGATGAGTCGGTCGCTGAAAAAAGGTCCGTACATTGATGTGCGACTCTTCGCCAAAGTCGTGAAGCAAGGTCAAAATCGCGAACCGATTAAGACTTGGGCACGCGACTGCACGATCGTTCCCGAGTTCATCGGGTCGACGTTCCTCGTCCACAACGGCCGATCGTACTTAAAAGTCTACGTGACCGAAGACATGGTCGGGCACAAGCTCGGCGAGTTCTCGCAAACGCGAACGTTCAAGGGCCACGGCGGTGGCAAAGCGAAGGCGGCACCCGGTAAGTAACACGTCGTTACCCAGTTGACCGACCCGCGTACCGCAAGCACACGATCAGTAGCAAAGTTATGAAGTATAAAGCCATACACCGATTTGCCGACGTCACCGCACGCAAGATGCGACCGTTCTCTCAGCTCGTTCGCGGGTTGAATGTGGACGTCGCACTCGAGCAACTGAAGTTCCGACCGAACCGCGGTGCGCGGCTCATCGAAGCCGTCATCAAGAGTGCGGTCGGCAATGCCGAAGACCGAGGCTGCCGCAATGTCGAAGACCTCGTCATTTCCGAATGTCGGATCGACGATGGCCCGATGTACAAGCGGATTCAGCCACGTGCCCGCGGCACCGCATTCTCGATCTTCAAGCGTCTGGCACACATTCACGTTACCGTGATGGAGCCAGAAGAAGACGCCACGGAAGCCTTAGAAACCACGACGGAAGTCGCGAAGAGCTAACGAAAATTCATTGGCTCGCGGGGCTGGTCTCCGAGCTTGTTTATAGGGACCACCCGGACGACGCGACGGCACTTACCGTTCGCACGATGAGGGATCAGAATGGGCCAGAAAGTCCGACCGACCGGTTTCCGCGTAGGCGTGATGACGCCTTGGCGCAGTGCATGGTACGCGGGCAAACACGATTTCTCCGAGCTTCTCGTCGAAGATCAGAGAATTCGCTTGTTCATCCCGAAGTACCTCTCGCGCAGCAAAGAACGCAAAGAACAGCGTCCGATGATTTCCGACATCCGCATCGAGCGGACTCGCGAACGAGTGACCATTAACGTCTACTCGAGCCGCGTCGGAGCGATCATCGGCAAGAAGGGCGAGAAGATCGACAAGTTGACGAAGGCGCTTGAGAAGCTTATTCGTCGACACATCGAAATCAAGACGATTGAAATTACGCGACCGGAAATCGATCCGCAGATCATTGCTCACGACATCGCCGAGCAGTTAGAGAAGCGAACGAGTTTCCGCCGGACGATCAAAAACGCGATCGGCCGGGCGATGGAAAACGGAGCCAAAGGCATCAAGGTCCAACTGTCCGGCCGGCTCGGCGGGGCAGAAATGGCGCGATGCGAAAAGGGCATGGATGGCAGCGTGCCGCTGTCGACCATCCGCTGCAAGATTGATTACGGATTCACCGAGGCCGTGACCCCTCAAGGCAACATTGGCATAAAAGTCTGGGTCAATAACGGCGACTTCTTGACTGGAGAGATCAACGATGTCACTGATGCCCAAGCGAGTCAAGTTCAGAAAAAACCAACGCGGCGTCGCAAGGGGTAAGCTCGCGCAGATCAAGTATAGCGGTGCCATCAAAGGCAACGCGCACCGAGGCAACTACGTTGCCTACGGTGATTACGGTCTGCAAGCTCTCGAAGGCGGCTGGCTCTCGGCCGAATCGATCGAGTCTGGCCGCGTGACGGTGACCCGGTTCGTGTCGGCCGAAGGTCGATACTACATCCGCGTGTTCCCGCACAAGTCCGTGACCGCAATCCCGGCCGAAACCCGTATGGGCAAGGGCAAGGGCGAACCGGAATATTGGGCGGCCGTCGTCAAGGCTGGCCATATTCTGTTCGAGGTTGGCGGACTTCCCGAAGCCGCAGCCCGCGACTGTCTGGCCCGGGTCGCCTACAAGATGCCGTTCAAGTGCCGCTTCGTCGCACGCCGGCCGAGTATTTGATCGATTACGATCATCGTTTGACATACTGAGTTTTCACACAACCCCCCGACGTATGTCGGGATAACCTCTTGTGTAATGTGTTAGATCGCAAGATTCGACCGATTCACGATGAGGGTTGGGAGACGAGTTCATGAAGCCTGCCGATATTCGTAAGGAAAGCGACGAGCAACTCGCGCTGACCCTCAAAGATTCCGAGAAGCACCTGTTCAACTTGCGCTTCCAGTCGGCTACGGATCGCCTCGAGACGCCGAGCGAAATTCGCAAAGCTCGTCGCGATATCGCACGACTCAAGACAGAGCAACGCGGTCGCGAACTGAAGGTCGAAGCCGCTCTGGGCGATGCCGCCATCGAAGCGAATCTCGCCTTAGCGAACATCAACGAGACGTCCCCCGGCAAAGCATTCCTCGGTCGCCGTAAAGCCCGTCGCGTCGTAATTCGTCTCACCGCCATCCAAACCCAACGAGCCGAACTCAACGCGAAGGCCGCCGCCAAAACGGCCGCCAAGGGGAAGTAACGCATGTCTGACGTGACCACTGTTGCAGCCGAACTAAAGTCGACCGGTACCGGACCGCGTACCCTGACCGGCGTCGTAACGCGCGACAAGATGAATAAGTCCCGCCGCGTCGAACTGTCGCGCCGGGTTCAGCACCCGAAGTACGGCAAGTTCATGAAGAAGCGTACCGTATGTTACGTTCACGACGAAGCGAATGAATCCCACCTCGGCGACACGGTCGAGATCGTCGAATCCCGCCCGTTGTCAAAGACAAAGCGTTGGAACCTCGTCCGAATCGTGACCAAAGCCCCGAGCCGAACGCTCGCAGGCCTCGAAGGTGCCGTGGCAGGAAGTGCCGTTCCTGCTGCCGCCCCCGCCGTGACTCCCGCAGCCAAGAAGTAACTACGCACAGTCGGCGATAGCCTAACACGAGAACGTTGCCATGATTCAGATGTATACTTTCCTCGATGTCGCCGACAACACCGGTGCCAAGGAAGTGATGTGTATTCAGGTGCTCGGCGGCTCGAAGCGCCGCGTCGCGTACCTCGGTGACATCATCAAGGCCAGCGTCAAGAAGGCGCTCCCTGGTGGCGAAGTCAAGCCCGGCGACGTCATTCGCGGCGTGATCGTTCGCACCCGCGTTGCCACCCGTCGCGAAGACGGCAGCTACGTTCGGTTCGACCGCAATGCGCTCGTCCTCGTGGATAACGACGACAACCCTCGCGGCACCCGGATTTTCGGTGCCGTCCCCCGCGAGCTTCGCGGGTCGTTCAGCAAGATTCTCAGCCTCGCTGCCGAAGTGGTCTAACCCGACGAGAGTTTCGCTCTCGAGGACGCCCACCGCGACTTCGAGCGACATAGGACGATAGCAATGTACATTCGCAAAGACGACATCGTGGAAGTGCTCGCGGGAGACGACAAAGGCAAGCGCGGCAAAGTCGTGCGCCTCCTTACGGAAAAGGGCAAAGTCGTCGTCGAAGGCATGAACCGGGTCTACAAGCACCTGAAGCCATCGCGCGGCAATCCCCAAGGCGGACGCCTCTCGAAAGAGATGCCGATCGCTCTATCGAACGTCGCGCTGATCGATCCGACGACGAACAAAGCGACCCGCGTCGGGATCAAGTATCTCGAAGACGGCTCGAAAGTGCTCGTCTCGAAGAAGAGCGGCGTCACGTTGCGTAATCTCTCCAAGGCGAACGTGAAATACGCAGCCAAACCCGCAGCCGTTGCAAAACAGTAAATTAAACGAGTCATCTGCGTTCGGGGTGGTCGAAATTCCCCCACACTCGCACGCCATCAATGACGAGACGAAAGCGAATACCGGATCATGGCTACTAGCAAGGCACCCGTCGTAGCACCCACCCGACTGCAAGAGAAATACGCGAAGGAAATCCTTCCCGCACTCATGCAAAAGTTCGGTCGCACCAACGTGCATAGTATGCCGAAGTTGCAGAAGATCGTCTTGAACATGGGTGTGGGCAAAGCACTCCAAGACAAAGAAAAGATGAAGATCGCTGCTGATCAGATGGGCCAGATCGCCGGTCAACGTCCGCAGATCACCAAAGCCAAAGCCGCTATCAGCACGTTCCGCCTGCGTCAGGGAAACGAAATCGGCTGTCGCGTCACGATGCGTGGCCGTCGCATGTTCGAATTTCTCGACCGTCTCGTCAACGTCGCCTTGCCCCGGATCCGCGACTTTCGCGGCATCAATCCGAAGAGCTTCGACGGTAACGGCAACTACAGCATGGGTATCAACGAACAACTCATCTTCCCGGAAATCGACCCGGACAAGGTGAACTTCACGCAGGGTATGGATATTACTTTCGTCACCAGCACCCGGAACGACGACGAATCTCGCGAAATGCTGCGACTGTTCGGAATGCCTTTCCGCGAAGCATAAAAGCGACGCGATCGCCCCATGCTCTGATGGGGCAGATGTGCGATTCTGGCAATATCGTTGTTGAAGTTGGTAAGCGTTCATACAACTTGTAATTCACGGAACGGCCGGTTCACCGTAGGTTTGTCGCCTGCGACCCCGAACTGGTACGCCGAATCTGAGGCCGAAATGTCTACGACTGCAAAGATGGTACGCCATCGCCAGCAGATGGCTGCCATGGCGTTGCACCGAGCCGAACTCGCGAAACCCGAAGATCAACGCGATAAAACCAAGATGCTGCGCCCACGCGACATCATTCGCATCCGCAATCGCTGTCAACTGACGGGTCGTGCCCGTGCGGTGTACCGGAAGTTCGGCGTATGCCGGATTATCTTCCGCGACCTCGCGAGCAGTGGGTTGATTCCCGGCGTCCGCAAGGCGTCTTGGTAACAACCCCAACGGAGAACCCCAGCCATGATGACCGACCCCATTGCGGACATGCTTACACGCATCCGCAACGCGAACAATATTGAACGTCCTTCCGTCGACATGCCCGCGACGAAGATGAAAATCGCGATCGCCAAGGTGCTCGTCGATGAAGGTTTCGTCATCGGTTTCCGCACCGGGAAGCACGTCAAGAACGCCGAAGGCGTCGACGAGTTTCACGAAGAAACGGACATCAGCCAAGCCCACGTCGTGCTTCAAGTTTACTTGAAATACGGCCCCGATGGTGAGAAAGTCATTCGCTTTATCGGTCGCGCCAGCAAGCCTGGCCGTCGCTTGTACCAAGGCTACAAAGAAGTCCGTCGCGTGCTCGATGGCCTCGGTATCGCCATCCTCAGCACCAGCAAGGGTATCCTCAGCGACCGCCAAGCCCGCAAGGCAAAGGTCGGCGGCGAGTTACTTTGCACCGTATGGTGAGCTTCGCTCATCGTCGCACGATTCCTACAAGATTGAGGCTGCATCCCGGTGCTTCACCGGTTTAAGCCTTCGGAGAATTCGCACAATGTCACGTATTGGTAAGCAACCGATCGCCATCCCGGCGGGTGTGAAAGTCAGCATGTCGAGCCGCACCATTAAGGTGGAAGGCCCGAAAGGCAAGCTGGAATTCACGCACCACCCGCTGATTAAGGTCGAACTCGAAGGGACGACGATCACCGTCACTCGCCCCGACGATGCGAAGATGTCGCGTGCATTGCACGGTACGACTCGCGCACTCGTGAATAACCTAATTGTCGGCGTCAGCAAGGGCTACGAAAAACGCCTGAAGATCGAAGGTGTCGGTTACCAGGCCGCCCTTAAGGGCAAAGCCGTGGAACTGACAGTCGGCTTCGCGAACCGCATTTTGCACACTCCAGAAGTGACCGATCAGATCACGGTGACGGTGCCCGATCCGACCACGATTGTGGTGTCCGGCCCCGATAAGCAGAAGGTCGGCCAGTTCGCCGCTGAAGTGCGATCGAGCAAGAAGCCGGAGCCGTACAAGGGCAAGGGCGTCCGCTACGAAAAGGAAACCGTCCGCCGCAAGGAAGGCAAGTCCTTCTCGGCTGGCAAGTAACGAATTCAATATCCGCGAGAATGCCATCTGGCGCAAGCCGATGGCCGATAAGGCAGAACAATGGACGCTCAGAAAAGCAAAGCGATTCGTGCGTTGCGACGCAAGCGACACGTCCGAAAGACGATTCGCGGCACCGCAACGAAGCCACGGCTTTCGGTTCACCGCAGCAACCAGCACATTTACGCCCAACTCATCGACGACGAGAAGGGTGTCACTCTGGCCGCCGTGTCGAGCAACGACAAGGGCAGCGATGTGACGTATGGTGGCAACATCGACGCCGCCACGATCATCGGCAAGAAGCTCGCCGAGAAGGCCAAAGCGGTCAACATCGCCGAAGCCGCGTTCGATCGAGGTGCGTATCGCTTCCACGGCCGCGTGAAGGCACTCGCCCGTGCGGCCACCGATGCGGGCCTGAAGTGTACCGGCCCCGAAGAGACGACGAAAAAAGTGAAAGCCCCGGCGGCCGCAGCGGCTCCGAAGGTCAAGGGCGAATCGAAAAAGCCCGTGAAGGCGTAACCCGAAACAATATTCTTCCATTCAAAATGCGATAATCCCGGGATCGATCGTCCCGTGCTTCGAGGGTAGTCATGGCAAAAGAGCGAGGGGACCGGAACCGCGACGATCGCGATTCCCGCGACCAAGGGATGGTCGATTTCGTCGTCAAAATCAAGCGTTCGGCCTGCGTGGTCAAGGGCGGTCGACGCTTCAGCTTCAACGCGCTCGTCGTCGTCGGCGACAAGAACGGCCGAGCCTCGTTCGGCTACGGCAAGGCGAACGAAGTTCCGCCCGCCGTCGAAAAGGCGATCAAGGAAGGCGAACAAAGCGCACGCCGCTCCAAGAAGGTGCAGATGCGGGGCGATAGCATCCCGCACCGAGTCATCGGGAAGTACGGCGCGAGCAAAGTGATTCTGGTTCCGGCCGGTCCGGGTACCGGTATCAAAGCCGGGCCGGGCGTGCGCGAAGTGCTGCAAGCCTGCGGTATCCAAAACATCCTGACCAAGGTTCACGGGAGCACGAACCCGATCAACCTGGTCAAGGCCACGCTCGCCGGTCTGCAACAACTGCGGACCAAAGAAGATGTGGCCCGATTGCGGGGAGTGGCGCTCTAATGGACCTGACGAATTTATCTAAAGGCGTGCAGAAGCGAAAGCTCAAGAAGCGCGTCGGACGCGGTATCGGCTCGGGCCACGGCAAAACGTCGAGCCGCGGGCACAAAGGCCAATACGCGAGCGCCGGTGCGGGCTTGCCAGGCGCGATCTTCATCGGCGGTACGTCGCCGATGCACCGCCGCCTGCCAAAGCGCGGCTTCACGAACGGCATGTTCCGCAAGGACTTTGCCATCGCGAACGTCGGCGACTTCAACGTCTTCGACGATGGAACGACCGTCGATGCCGCCGCCTTGAAGAAAAGCCGCATTGTGGTCGGCACCTTCGATGGCATTCGCATCCTCGCGGAAGGCGAACTGACGAAGAAGCTGACGGTTGTGGCCGGTCACTTCTCCGCCGGTGCCCGTGCGAAGATCGAAGCCGCCGGTGGCACGTGTACGCTGATCGCGCCACCGCGACCGCCACTGCGTTCGAAGATGGGCCAAGGCAAGAACTCGGCCAAGAAGAAAACGACGAACTAACGGTCTTCCCGACTCAACGGATGACCCAGGCGGGCGGGAAACGGCCGACTGTGGCTGGTTCCCGCCCGCTTTTGTCTTTTCATATACGGACTATCACTGCCAAGGATCGCACCTATGAACCTGCGACGTGTCGGCCTCGGACTCGGTACACTGCTGATCGTCGCTGGGATTGGCTTACTCATAGCCGGTGTCGCTACTTCGGTCAGTTGGACCGTCCTTCTCGTCGGCATCGCGCTCGCGATTGTCGGCTTGGCCCCCGAACAGCTTTTAATGATTTTCCGCATACCGGAATTGCGCCGGAAGATTTTCATCACGCTCATGTTCCTCGCCGCGTATCGCATCGGTTACTACGTTCCACTGCCGATGGTCGATACGGTGAAGATGGCCGAGAAAATGAGCGATGCCGCCGGCGGTACGCTCGGTCGCGTCTTCGGTTTCGTATCGATGTTCTCTGGTGGTAACCTCTCGAATGCGTGTATCTTCGCGCTCGGTATTATGCCGTACATCTCCGCGTCGATCATCATGCAGTTGCTGTCATCGGGCGTCGTGCCTTCATTGGAAAAGCTGCGAAAAGAAGGCCAATCCGGGCAGAAGAAGATCAACGAATATACGCGATACCTCACCGTGCCGATTTGCATGGCACAGTCCGTCATGTTCATTCGCTTCCTCATTTCGGGCGATGGCGCGAAGGAAGGGGGATTGCTCATACCGGGCTACGATCCGCTCTTCTTCGGGATTGCGGGTGTCGCCATTATGACCGCCGGTTGCTTGTTCCTGATGTGGATCGGCGAGCAAATCGACGAATACGGCATCGGTAACGGTATCTCGCTCATCATCATGTCCGGTATTATCGCACGCATCCCCGAAGCGACCGGCACGCTATTGTTCGAACCCGGCACCACGAAGCTGAAAGAGTCGCTGCTGACGCTCGGTAGCGCGACGGGCGATGTGAGTTTCGAGAAATTACTCGTGCTGATCTTCCTGTTCCTCGCGGTCGTCGTGGGCGTGATTGCCATGACGAAAGCGAAACGCTCGATCCCCACGCAATCGGCGAAGCACGTTCGCGGTCGTCGCCAGGTCGGTGGTGGTCGTTCGAGCCTGCCGATGAAGGTCAACGCCGCCGGTGTGATGCCCGTGATCTTTGCCAGCACCTTGCTCATCATCCCCGGCTTCTTGTTCAACATCATCGGCTCGCTGACCGATGCATCGTGGGCTTTCACGCTGCAAGGGATCTTCCAGCGCGGTAGTGGCTGGATCTACAACATGGCCTATATCGTGCTGATTTACCTGTTCTGCTATTTCTGGGTCGCGATCACGTTCAACCCGAAGGAAGTCGCTGACAACCTCAAAGAGTACGGCAGTTTCATCCCCGGCTATCGTCCGGGCAAGTCGACTGCCGACTACCTCGAGAAGGTGCTGCTGCGAATCACGTACGTCGGGGCCGCTTTCTTGGCCATCATCGCGATCATCCCGAGTATCATGACCAGCGAACTCGAAATCGATGCCCGCGTCGCCAGCTTCTACGGTGGTACCGGCTTGCTCATCGTCATCAGCGTCGCCCTCGACCTCGTGACGAAGATCAACAGCCACCTCGTGATGCGTAACTATCCGGGCCTGACGGAAGAATAGGAAGGGTCTTATGGCTGGTCACAGTCACTCCGCAAATATCGCCGTCCGCAAAGGCAAGCAAGACGCGGTCCGCGCCAAGCTCTTCAGCAAGCTCACTCGGTACATCATGATCGCCGCCCGCAACGGTGGCGGCGACCCGGATACGAACTTGCGGCTACGCTACGCGATCTTGAAAGCCCGCAGCGTTTCGATGCCCAAAGACATCATCGAGCGCGGCATCAAGAAGGGCACCGGCGACCTCGAAGGCGTCAGCTACGAAGAAATCACCTACGAAGGCTACGGCCCCGGTGGCGTCGCGATCATGGTCGAGACGCTCACCGACAACCGCAACCGCACCGGTGGCGAAATCCGCAGCACCTTCGAGAAACTCGGCGGCAACATGGGTCTGCCCGGCTGCGTTAGCTATTTGTTCGAGCGAAAAGGCCTGATTGTCCTTTCCGTGAAGAATTATCCGAACGAAGACAAAGTGATCGAAGCCGCACTCGAAGCGGGCGCAGAAGACGTCGCCACCATCGACGGCCTCTACGAAATCACGACCGACCCGACCGCATTCGGTGCCGTCCTCGAAGCCTTGCAAGCCGCCGGTTTCGAGCCGACGGTATCGGAAGTCAAGAACCTCGCCAAGACGCTCGCCACCGTCGACGTCGAAACCGGCAAGAAAGTCCTTCGGCTCATCCACGTCTTAGACGACAATGACGACTCGCAAAACGTCTACACGAACGCCAACCTGACCGAAGAGATGGCGGGGTAAACAAAGCCGCCTACGAACGAGCATCCGTGGTCAAGCACGGACAACGTACATGGCAGTGATTTGAAGTTGCGCAAACCCACGAACGGCAGATGCTCGGTTGCCCTTTCGAACACATGCGCGGGTCGCACGAAATCCGCATCGCCCACACGAAAGCCGAAAGTCAAAAAATCGGAGGCGATGCGACGTAAGTCGGAATTCCGGAGTGTCGCAAACGTGTCTCGAAATGACACCAAACGGTCGCATCGTGACACCAAACGGTCGCAGAGTGACACCAAACGGTCGCAGAGTGACACCAAAATGTCGGTACTTACGCCGATTCTCGAACGGATGGCATTCGACGT
>JAYSYI010000455.1:0-3906 GCA_043727665.1 Limnoglobus sp.
TATTATTACGAGGAAATGACGATGAAAGAAATCGGTGCCACGCTCAACCTCTCCGAGTCCCGCGTCAGCCAGATGCACTCGAGCATCGTCCAGCGCCTCCAGGCCCAACTCGCAAAACGACGCCCCGAATTCAGCGTCTGATCGCACGAACGCAATCGGACATTCTACGCCCGCCCCGGTGTCACCACTGGGGCGGCTGGTGTTTATTCGGTACGCGATAATTAGAAAGGATTTGAGAAACTACGTAGTGATAATCGTCAGACATTTCATCACACTTTTGCAACGATAATATGGCCGTAAATCATCCGCATCAGAATTTTCTCGCTCAATGCAGCGCACTGCGAGAGGAAGATCGCAAAGAGTTGGTCACCGCGCACTTTCTCACTGGTCAATTCCAAAAAAGCCTCTTGTTTGATGTGTGTGACTCGCCGGAGAAGAACCCTCAAATGTTCGGGGTCCGACACTTCCATCTGTTCCAACTCGACGGTCAGTGTCTGTTCGATGAAGTGATCGAGTTTCTTCTTCTGCACGACATCCGCCAACGCGGCAGCCTGCTCGCGACGGCGACGAATCCAACCCCATACGAGGAGGCCGAAAGCGACTGCCCCGAACAGAGCTTCTTTCGATTTCGACAAAAGCTCCATCGCTTGGTTCAGCCGTTTGAATTGCGACGAAGGGTCGTGATAGATCGCGACGCTGGGGTGCATGACGGCGTCTTCGTAATCCTTCGCAACCTTTGCTGACAGCACAGCGGGGAACGAGGCCCGCAGATCCGACTTGTACAGTGCTTCAAGAGTCTCGCGGACCAACTTGTCGGATGCGTCCGACCGCGCCGTCAACAAGGCCGTGACCGCGACCGTCCGCACCGATTCGCGCGGCACGGGGATCTTGCCGGGATACACACCCCGTGGGATTGTGGTCGGAGTGAACCAGGGGTGACGTGCAGCCAGTCCTTCGGGATCGGAAATACCGATCAACTCCAGATCGTCGCGCTGCAAAAGTTTCTCCACGATCGGATTCATCCAGCCGGTTGTGACGAGCGCCGCATCGACATCGGAGCCGGTGGCGAGTTCTCCAAAGTGTTCCGCGGTGTCCCGCACACTTTCCGGCGGCACGTCGTAATGAGCGAGCACCGTCCAAGCGTTCGTGCGGATGCTCGAACCCGCCAATCCCAGTGCCAACCGTTTCCCCGCGAGGTCCGCCGGCGAGTGGATTGCTTTGCCCTTTCGCGCGATGAAGTAAAGTGGTTCTGGGAACAGAGGTGCAATACCGACAACGCCCTCGGGTGCTAACGAGGTCGTTTGAATCAACGCAAGCTCGGCACCGCCGTCGCGGACCAAACGGAGATTGTCTTCGCTTCCGTGGGTCTCGATCACCCGGACAGGGCAGCCGGTACGCGCTTGCAATCGCTTCGCGTATTGCTGCGAGAAAGTATGGTAAAGTCCGTTCTGCTGTCCAGCGGCAATGCGAATCTCAGGCGGGAATGCTTCACGCGAGGTGTACCACACGAAGATGCAAGCGACCAACACCGCCGTTGCTACGATCGCGATGAGAATTCGGAGCAGTTTCTTCATAAGGATAAGATTTCATCCGACGGGTATCGCTGTGTCAAGTTTTTTTCCTAACTCGTTCATGACCAGCGAGAGGAATCTCCCACGATCGTCCGTCCGCGGACGTCGGGTGGAAGCGTCGGCCGCGAGAAGTATAGTAACCACACACGATCAGGAGCGATGCGATGCCGCGAGTGTTAATTGCCGACGACAACATCCAGAATGCTGAGTTGCTCGAAGCCCACTTGGATGGCTCGGGGTTCGACACGCGGATTGCTGCGAACGGCGACGAGACGATGACACTGGCGAAGGAATGGTCGCCCGATGTGATCCTGCTCGACGTGATGATGCCGAAGCTCAGTGGGTTCGAAGTCTGCAAGCGATTGCGTGCCGACCCGGCCACGAAAGACGTTGGCATTCTGATGGTCACCGCGCTCGATCAAGCCACCGACATCGAACGTGCGGTCGATGTCGGTACCGATGATTTTCTGACGAAGCCGATCAATAAAACCGAACTGATTTTGCGCGTGAAAGCCTTGCTGAAAGCCAAATCCGAGACGACGCCCGTCGATCGTGGCCTCGCCTATTTCCGTGCCGTACAACAGACGACGTAAACTACGCCCACAACTCGCCGAGCCACTTGGCGTGGTCCGCGTAGTCGGCCACGATGGCATCGGCACCAAGTTCGATGAGCATCTTGCGCTTCATTGGGTGCGGCCCGGCTTCGCCCTTCTCGCGGCTGGCGATACCGATGGCCGTTCCGCCCACGGCTTTCACTTCCACCGTTTCCGAGAAGCCATCGCCGAAGCCGATTAGCTCTTCGCCGCGTATCTGTTGTTCACTGAAAATGCGTGCCACGACATCGCGTTTGCGGAACGTCGCGGTTTCGCCGCTCGGGGCATATATCCGCTCGCCGAAATAATGATCGACGCCCAGTAGCGCGGCCTCCTCACGCACGTGGTCAATAACCGTACCACTCGCGAGGTACAACGCCACTCCCTTGGCACGCAGCAAATCGAGCAACGCATGGGTACCCGGCACCGCCCATTCGTGCGACGGTACACGACTCGCTCTGAGGTCTGCGGTGCGGTCCGCAATGCGTGCGAATAACCGCCGTTGAAACTCTTCGAGCATCGCGAGCGCATCGAGGCCGGTCGCGCCGCGTGCGATTCCTTCACTAACGAGATAGCGCATCTGATCGATCGATGGCCGCCCGCTCAGACGCAACACGCCTTCTTCCAAACGATTCCGCTCGACTTCGACCGAATCCGTCAGCCGGTTTTGCACGACGAACATTTCGGTGCCGATGTCCGCCATGATGCCCGACCAGCCTTCGCGGATAAGCGAAAGCGTGCCATCGAAGTCGAACATGGCCGCGCGAAAGTTTCGCTGCGGCCGCGTGGGATTCATCCATTCGATAGGCATCGGCGGTGGTCTCGGTGTATGCAAGCGGGCAGGAATATCGTATTCAAACGGACCATGAACCCAACATCTGCCAGCACCTGGTTCGACCGCATTTGGCTGCTCGCACTCATTGCCGCATCGTCGGCTTGGTGCATCACGGCATCGGCGCGGCTCGGCGTCACGTTCGACGAATCGTTCTACGTACCGGCGGGGTTAGCCGGCTGGCACGACGGCACGAACGAACGTCTGACGTTCTGGGGAACGATGCCATTACCCGCAAACGTGCAGACGTTGCCGTTGTACGTTTGGGAGCGTGCAACGGGGCGCGTGTGGCCCGATGACATCCTGGTGACACTGCCGTTCGCGCGTGCGGGGAACTTGCCGTTCTGGTGGCTGTTGCTCGTATATGCGCTGCGGTTCGGGACGCGCGTGGGTGGACCGTGGGCGGGGCGGATTGCGGCCGGGTTCGTAGCCACCGATCCGACCTTCCTCGGGCACGCCACACTGGCCACGACGGACATCGCTGTCACCGCACTGACAGTCGTGTTCGCGTATCACTGGGAAGCGGGCCGCGAGCGAAAGTTCGTGTGGCGAATCGTGTTACCTGGCGTGTTTTTCGGCTTGGCAGTCAGTGCGAAAGCATCCGCGTTACTTTACTGCGGGCTGGCATTAGTAGCGTGTGAAGCCTGGCGATGGAAGGCGATTCGTCGCTCACTCTTCGCGATGATTGGCGTTGTGGCCATCGGCATTATTACCGCAATCGTCGTCTCCGGGTGGGAGCATCGCCCGACCGAGTGGGGTGCGGCCGTTCATGCAAAACAACTCCCCGAGAGTGACCCGTTCCAGGCACGCTACCAAGCACTTTCTGAATGGCCGGCGGTGCCCAACGCGGCCACGGCGATGCTGTTCCAGATGCGGCACAACGACGGCGGCCGCGGCGTGTACCTGCTCG